>SVJI01000132.1 GCA_015069065.1 Oscillospiraceae bacterium
AATGTTGAGTATATAGGGACTTTCGTTTTTTCCGCCGCCGTTATATACTGCGCCGTCTATTTTAAGCAAATTTTCCAGAAGATATGATTTTATCTGTGCGACCTTTATACCGTCGTTTAAATCAATTAGACTGCAGGCTTTTCCAAACCCTGCTATCGCGCCTACATTTTCTGTTCCGCTGCGGATGTTTTTCTCCTGTCCGCCGCCGAAAACTGTTGGCTTAAGGGTGACACCCTTACGAATGTACAGTGCGCCTATGCCTTTGGGGCCGTGGATTTTATGGCTACTGACAGATGCCAAATCAATTCCCCATGCCGATGGCTTAAAGGGAATATGACCAAAGGATTGTACTGCATCTACATGAAACAGTGCGCGCGGAGCAAGCCTTTTTATAATCGCGCCGAGCTTGTCAATGGGCATTACGGCACCTGTTTCGTTGTTTACGTGCATTACACTGACAAGGCAGGTGTCAGGGGTGATTTGTGAGGCTATCTGTCCCAGTTCAACAGTTCCGTCAGGCAAAGGTGCGATGCGTACAACATCAAATCCCTGCGATTCAAGGTAGCTCATGGTGCTGAGTACGGCGGGATGCTCAACTGCCGTTGTTACAATCCGCTTTCCCTTTTTTATGTTTGCAGCACCGAGAATAGCAATATTGTCACCTTCTGTTCCGCCGGAGGTAAAGTAGACCTCATCAGGGGAAACAGACAGAGCTACTGCAACCTTACGCCTCGCATCAGTGACGATTTTCTCCGCCTCAAGCCCCAGTGCGTGGCGGCTTGACGGATTGCCGAAAGAGGTTTTCATATATTCAGTTACTGTTTCTACAACCTCGGGCGCGGGGGGCGTGGTTGCTGAATTGTCAAAATAAATCATAGTGTATTTGTACCTCGTAAAAATTGGAAGTTCAGATTTTATTCATCAAACAGTGATGTCTGAACCGCGGAGCTGTCCTCGTCCTTAAGGTAATAACCTGAGGAGGGGATTGTCCGTGCTTCGTATCCCTGTGTACTCTTGAGGGTCGCCTCGGGCAGACAGATTTTCGTGAGCAGAGATTTTCTTCTCATAGTCATGACCTGTACACCCTGTGAAGAACGGCTTGTTTTTGTTAAAATATCTTTAGTGTTAAATACCATGCACTTATCGATGTTGCTGAAAAGAGCCACCTGACATTCCTCTCTGCAGTAGAGCATACCGATAATTTTTCCTTTGCCGTAGGCATTTGTAAGGCGTTTACGGTTGGTCTTTGTTTCGTAGCCTTTCATGTCAACCTTTGCCACCTTACCGCTTTCAAAGGCAAACAGCATAAATCCGCTGTAATCATACGCAGGTGTGGCATACAGAATTTTCTCGTCACTTTCCATGCCTATCAGGTTTGGCAGGTAATCACCCAACGCACTTGCTTTTGTGTCGGGAATATCATAAAGCTTCATCTTATATACGTTCTGCTTGTCTGAGAAGAAGAGCATATCTGTTTTATTGGTTGCCTCTGCCTCACAAAGAAGCTCGTCACCCTCCTTAAGCTTTTGCTCGGAAGCAGCACGCAGCGAAACTAACGTGATTTTCTTGAAATAATTATCTCTGGTCATGAATACGCGGACGTTATAGTCCTCTATAAAGCTGTCCTGTGCTTCAACAACCTCGTCCTCTGCATCAATTACAACTGTGCGGCGGTCAGCACCGTATTTATCAGCAATTTCTTCGAGCTGTTTTGCAATCAGCTTACGGATTCGTGCATCACTTTCCGCTGTTTTCTGTAAATCTGCAATTTCTGCAATCAGCTTTTCAATTTCAGATGTACGTTTGAGGATGTACTCCTTATTAAGATTGCGCAGCTTTATTTCAGCAACAAATTCCGCCTGAATTTTATCAATGCCGAATCCTGACATAAGGTTTGGCACAACCATGGCATCCTCGGGAGTATTGCGGACAATGTAGATTGCCTTGTCAATGTCAAGGAGAATTTTTTCCAGACCTCTCAAAAGATGCAGTCTGGCACTCTTTTTCTCTATATCAAACTGAAGCATACGGCGTATGCAGTCAGTACGGAAAACAATCCAGTGCTTAAGAATGTCACGAACCCCCAGAACCTTAGGCTCGCCGTCAATAAGTACGTTAAAGTTACAACTGAAAGAATCCTCCAGCGGTGTCTGCTTATAAAGCCTCGTCATCAGCTTATCAGGGTCAACACCTCTTTTAAGCTCAAAGGTGATTTTAAGACCTGATTTATCGGTTTCGTCACGCACATCGTTAATGTCGCGCAGCTTACCCGACTTAATAAGCTCGGAAAGCTTATCTATAATAGCCTCCACTGTGGTGCTGTAGGGGATTTCCAGAACCTCGATAATGTTTTGCTTTTTATCATAGACGTATTTTGCGCGGACCTTTACACTGCCTGTTCCGGAGGAGAAAATCTTTTCAAGTGCCTCGTCATTACGCAGTAAAAATCCACCTGTTGAAAAATCGGGACCTGTAATATAATCTCCGAGATTTGCATTTTTGTCCTTTAACAGTGCTATAGTGGCACTGCATATTTCGCGCAGGTTAAAGCTGGCAATATTGCTTGCCATACCTACAGCGATACCCTGATTGGGATTGATGAGAATGTTTGGAAAAGCAGTGGGCAGAAGTGTAGGCTCCTTTAAAGTGCCGTCGTAGTTATCCACAAATTCTACCGTATTTTTATCTATGTCCCCGAAAATTTCGTTGCATATGGGTAGCAGTCTTACCTCTGTATAACGGGATGCGGCATACGCCATGTCCCTGCTGTACTGACGTCCGAAGTTACCCTTTGAATCAACGAGGGGATGCAAAAGAGCCATGTGTCCCTCAGTAAGGCGGACCATGGTTTCATAGATAGCTGCATCGCCGTGGGGATTAAGCTTCATCGTCTGACCGACAACATTGGCACTTTTTGTACGGTTGCCGCCTAAAAGTCCCATCTTATACATTGTGTAAAGAAGCTTTCTGTGGGACGGTTTAAATCCGTCTATTTCAGGAATAGCACGCGATATAATTACGCTCATAGCGTAGGGCATATAGTTCTTTTCCAGTGTTTCGGTTATGCCCTCCAGAGCAAGTGAAATATTTTCTTCGTTCATATTAAACTCCTCCATTTTACCCAATCATAGTCAGTATATCATAATTTTTCATAAAAATCAAATTCTCTGTAAAACTTTATTATAAAAAGGGAAAATTTTACATAAGATTATGTTGACTAAAACTTTACACGTATGTATAATAATAGCATACGGTGGATGCGGAGGATGTTCTATGAAGCTTTTTACCAAAGTGTTTGTTACAGTGATGCTGCTTCTTTTGATGACTGTGCCGTGCATAGCACTTGCCGAGGATGCGCGGATGGACTCTGTTTCAATGTATTTTGAAATAACCCAGATTCCGACAATGATTGAGTGCGACGCCGTATTCAATCTTTATGATGAGTCGGGACAGACACTTCTGGGAACACATACACAGAGTATAAAGCGCGGGGACAGATGGTTTGATTTCACAATCGATGTAGAGCCGTATCCCATTGGAACTAAGTTTAAACTGGTTCTTTTTTCAGGGGAAAAGGAAATTTATTTCAACGGTGCTTACGGCAGGGAGCATATTGTAGAAACATATGCATATCCTGACGAGAACGGTGTGGACAAATATCAGACAAGCTTTTATATGACCTATACCCCCGCATGGAACAAGGAAGCGTCAATAAAAATTCCGGGAACGGGCAAGACGCTTTTTTATCACTGCCTGACAGAGGACGAGGTTTATGTAACGCTCGATTTATTAAATGAGCTTGATATCCGATATACTCTGGATATGTCATCTGAAAAACCGTCTGCGACACTTTTCAGCGAGGACGGAGCATATGTTGCACAGTTCTTCCTGAATGATATTTACGCCACCTTTGGCGGACAGGGCGAAAATTTGAATATTCCCACCTTTGAAATAGGTGGCTGGCCCTATTTTCCGCTTTCAAAAATAGCACAGTATTTTGCCTGCAGCTATACCGCTATAAAGGACGATGAG
>SVJI01000133.1 GCA_015069065.1 Oscillospiraceae bacterium
AAATGGATGGCTTTGAGGTTTGTAAGAAAGTCCGTGAAAAGCAGTCCACGCCCATCATCATGCTTACTGCACGCGATGAAGAGGTGGATAAGGTGCTCGGTCTTGAACTGGGTGCTGATGACTACATTACAAAGCCTTTTTCCGTGCGCGAGCTTCTGGCAAGGGTTAAGGCAAATATCCGCCGCACTGCAGCAGACGCGCAGACAGGCGAAAATGCGGAGCTTATTACATTCCAGAATCTTACCATCAATCCCTCCCGATACGAGGTTTCAAAGGATGGCACAGTTATAGACCTGACGCTTAGGGAATACGAGCTTATTAAGTTCCTCGCCCTGCAGCCGGGAAAAATCTTCACACGCGAAACGCTCCTCGAAAAAGTATGGGGCTATGAATATTTCGGTGATGTGCGTACCGTTGATGTAACCGTGCGCAGACTCAGGGAAAAGGTTGAGGATAATCCCGCCTCCCCCAATTTTATCATGACAAAGCGCGGTGTGGGATATTACTTTAATAAATAAGAGTTGACTTTATATGTTTAAAAGTATTCAGTGGAAAATAATAGCAATATTTCTTTTGCTGACCGTAAGTGTTATGATTGTGGTCGGTACTTTTCTGCTGCAGAATATTTCAGCATATTACTATAACGACTTTAATAACTCTCTGGATAATCAGGTTTTCACCGAGGAGCTTGAAAATGAATTCAGCACACTCATTGCGGAAAATGACGGCATATACAAATGCCTTGACCGCTTGAAGGTCTACTCCGTACAGATGGGTATTGACTCCTTTCGTAATTATTATGTGCTGGACAAATCACTCAATATTCTGGGCGGTTCCTCCCCTGCACAAAGCGGATTTGACGCTACGCCTAATCTTATCCTTGCACTGAGCGGAGAGCGCGGTAATCTAGCCAATAAAAATTCACGGTTTATGGACTATGCACTCCCTCTTGGCTCGGGCGAATACATCATATACGTAACAGACACAAAGGAAGAGGTTAATGAGATAATCAGCAATATGTTCATAAACATATTCTGGGCACTGATGTTCGGACTTTTAATCAGCCTTATTCTGGGTTTCTTCCTGTCAAGGACTATCATATCCCCCATTTCAACGCTTCAGCATCGAAGCGAAAGCATGGCGGAGGGTGATTTCACACATAAAATCGAAGTCCGTTCCCGCGACGAAATCGGCAGACTTACAATTGCCTTTAACGAAATGGCAGGGAAAATCAACACCAGTCTTGAGGAAATTCAGGCAGAAAAGAACAAGGTTGAGGCAATACTTCTGCACATGACAGATGCCGTTGCAGCGTATGACAACAACGGTACACTGATACACATAAACCCCGCAGGAGAAAATTTACTCGGAGAATATAAGGATAAGAGCTTTGACGAATTTTTCGATATGCTCGAGGCAAACATCTCCCTTTACAGAATTTTGTATATAGATTCCAACGAATCGATTGAACGCGATGTGGAGTTTAAGGGTAAAAACCTGAAAGCATTTTTTGCACCGTTCAACACTGAGCGGTCTGTTACGGCAGGCGTGGTTGTAGTATTTCAGGATATCACACGCCGTCATATGCTGGACAATGCGCGTAGAGAGTTTGTGGCAAATGTATCCCATGAACTGCGCACACCTCTTACAACAATCAAGACATATGCAGAAACCATCGCCGACATGGACGACGGAGACACCGATAGCTCGGTAATGCATTTTATCAAGGTTATCGAGAATGAGGCTGACCGTATGACCCGTCTTGTAAAGGATTTGCTGACGTTGTCACAGCTTGACAGTTCCAAGGCTATTGAGCGCAGAAAGAAATTCGACCTTTCACAGCTCGTTTCTTCTGTAGTGGAGAAGCTGAGTATAACTGCAAAAAACAGCGGTCACAGGATTAAAGTCGATATAAACATGACATCCCCCATATGCTTCGGTGAGCCTGACGCAATCGAGCAGGTTATTACAAACATTATATCCAATGCTATTAAATACACCCCTGCAGGCGGAAAAATTGACATAGCGTGCTATGGTGATTTTTCAAAGGCGTATATAACAGTGCGCGATAACGGCATAGGAATTCCTGAAAATGACCTGCCGCGTATTTTTGAAAGATTTTACCGTGTGGATAAGGCGCGTAGCCGTCAAAGCGGTGGCACAGGACTCGGACTTGCCATTGCAAAGGAAATAATTGTAAGGCATGAGGGTACAATAGAGATTGAAAGTCCCAACCAAAAAGGCACAATTGTAAAAATTACCCTCCCTCTCTATAAAAAGTAATCAATCATTAAGCCGAATGTAACAGGATTGTAACATTGATAGTGTATAATGTTATTAACTAGAGTAGCTCTTTTCTACGTTTGAGGTGTTTTCTATGAAAAAATTTAGTGCTTTATTTATAGCTTTAATTTTAATACTTAGTGCTTTTTCAGTATCTGCGGCAAACCCGAATTCGATTTCGTCAAACGATGCCGGAACTGCAAAGAATCTGGTTGTGGTTAAAAAGCCCGAAACCAAAAACTCTGCAACGCTTAAGAAAACCTATGGTATTACAGGTACAGGTAAGAGCGGCGTTGAGGTTGCCTATTATAAATTCAACGGAACAAGTTATGTTTCCCTTAAGGATGCAAACGGCAACATGGCACAGACCAAAATTGGTAACGCAGGTGTTTTCTATAAGCAGGTTGCTCTTTCTGAGGGACATAATAAGTTCGCTGTAAGGGCAGAGGCACCGGGCGGAGCATATCAGGTGGTTTATTTCGACATAAATGTTCTCAATCAGAATATTCTGAATAATGTTAACGGTTTTTCAAACGGAATACAGTCACTTTATAACGGCTGGATGAATTAAGACACAGTAGAATCCACAGGCTTCAGACGTCAGTCTGAAGCCTTTTTTGGAGGTGAACGGCTTTGTTAAAGGAGAAAATCAAAAGCTCTGCAATCATCATTTTAATAGTAAATCTGATATTCCTTACGTCACAGCTCTGGTTTGTAAATCCCGCTAATTCACTGGGCAGTGATTTTATACGCTACCTGCGCAGTGTTCCTTTGGTGCAGCGTTTCTTCCCTATAGAGCCGGAATACAGTATATCTAAACAGAACCTGTCTATGCCGAGAAAATTCCTCGTTAATGACGGCTCGCTATGGATGGCGTACTACAATACGGATATTGGGTTCTTGCCGATAGAGCAGCGTACAAGAGAAATCATAAAGGGCTTTCTGAGCGGTGATGTGACAGGTGTTAAGCAAATTGACAATGCAACGTGGGAAGCAGGTCTTGAGTCACTGAGCATATATGTGGAGTATCCTGTGGCATTTTCTACAGACATGTTCTGCCGTATTATGGGTGTAGGCACAGAAAATGTTCCCGAGGGAATTTCCACACTTCGCGAATTTATCATACTTCCCTCCAGTGAAGAAAGCGACATTTGTATTCTTGCCCGCGACCACTCAAGCAGAGATATTTTCTATGCATATATTCTCAGTCCCGCCTACTCACTGCCTGCAGCAGACCTGTCAGTATATGCAACAAATGATGATGTTTACTATCAGCCTGCGTTCAGCACAGGACTGGAGCTTAACGAAAAGAGTAATGTAACACTGGCTCCGCTGGTACTGTTTTCAGACTCAACACCGCAAACACAGGTTTTGCAGCCCCACAATTTAATAAACGAAAATTCTAAAAATGCACTGCTTCAAAACTTCTCCTTTAACCCTGCGACCATAAATACTTATGAGGACAGCAACGGCTCTGTCAACTATATTGCCAACTATGCATCGGTAACACTGCACCCTGATTCGTTCTTTGAATATTCTTCTGTTTCACAGGACAGAGGAATACTTCTTGACGAAAGCGGTGATCCATACAACGTACTCAATGCCGCGATTGATTTTGCAGAAGATACATGGAAATGTGTATCTCCTGAGCCGCTGAGTATTCTCGTAACAAGCGACTTGTCAAACTACAATAGCGAACAG
>SVJI01000134.1 GCA_015069065.1 Oscillospiraceae bacterium
CACATTGTCGGAAAAGATTGAGAATATGAAGCTGGAAACACTCCTCTCCGGCCCTTATGACAAGAGTAATGCCATCATAACACTCCACGCAGGTGCAGGCGGAACAGAGGCACAGGATTGGTGCCAGATGCTCTACAGAATGTACCAGATGTGGGCAGAAGCAAGAGGGTATAAGGTTTCTACCCTCGACATACTCGACGGTGACGAAGCAGGACTAAAAGGTGCCAGTCTTCTGATTGAGGGACTTAATGCCTACGGCTTTGCAAAGTGCGAAAAGGGTATTCACCGATTGGTAAGAATATCCCCCTTTGACTCTGCAGGGCGCAGACATACGTCGTTTGCCTCTGTTGAGGTTATGCCCGACATTGAGGATGATATTGAAATCAACATCAATCCCGATGACCTTAGAATCGATACTTACCGCGCAAGCGGTGCAGGCGGTCAGCACGTAAATAAAACAAGCTCCGCTATCCGTATTACACATATTCCCACAGGAGTTGTCGTTGCATGTCAGAATGAGCGCAGCCAGTTCCAGAACAAGGATACTGCCATGAAGATGCTTAAGGCGAAGCTGATGGAGCTTGCCGAGGCTGAACAGAAAGAGAAAATCGAGGATATCAAGGGTGTGCAGAAAGAGATTGCATGGGGAAGCCAGATTCGCTCCTATGTGTTCCACCCCTACAATATGGTTAAGGACCACCGCACCAATTACGAGGTTGGTAACATCGGCTCTGTAATGGACGGAAATCTGGACGGATTTATTAACGACTATCTGCGTAAGGCAAGTCTGGGACAATTAAACCTGAAATAACGAACAAGGGTGTTTAGAAAGTAAAGACTTCTAAACACCCTCGCTCTTTGCGTAGCAGCTTTTTATGTAATTTCCTTTTTTACTCTGCAGAAAAAATTCTATAGAATAAAAAATGCATGGCATAAGCCATGCATGAAAAATACATAGCCCTTTTGTCGCCAAACAAAACTTTCATACCAAGACTAAGCATGTGTATAAAAATAGGGCATCTGTATTTTTACCTAAATAAAAATACACACGCAACAGTCCTTTAGTATTAAGTTTTGTTTGGCAATATTATTTTACCACTTTTTTTAAAAACAATCAAGCATTTATTAAAAAATATATTTCCATAAACTTCCTGAAAGAAATTCTTTGCAAAATAAGAATTTCTTTTTTTATTGGGGAAAATAAAACCGAAAGGATGAGCTGTTATGAACAAATTCAAAATAATTTTAATAGCAATGGCGTTTGTTTCACTGTTTGTACTTCAATTTATGATACTCACCGGTAATACAGGCACAAGCAGTGCCGCAACATTTATATAAGGAGCTTTTATATGGTAACGAAAAAAGAATACGCAAAAATAGTCCAGAAGCACGCAGGAAAATCCCCCATTGTAAAGGATACTATCCGCGCATTCTGGGTAGGCGGCTTAGTCTGTACAATAGGTCAGTTTTTTAGGAATTTATATTCCACAATGGGACTTGATAAGGAGATGACTGGTACCGCCACCAGTATAACACTGATATTCATTGCCTCTATGCTGACTGCCGCAGGGGTGTTTGACAGAATCGGAAAGTTCGCCGGTGCAGGGACACTTGTCCCCATAACAGGCTTCTCAAACGCAGTTACCTCCCCTGCCATGGAATTTAAAACCGAGGGGTTTGTTCCCGGAACTGCGGCGAAGCTTTTTGACGTCGCAGGGCCTGTTATCGTGTACGGAACACTTTCCTCCGTAATTGCAGGAATAATTTATATGATATTTATGAGGTGAAGCAATGCATAATGCAGGAAATGGAACAGTAATTTTTGACAAAAAGCCGTCGATACTTTCTTTTGCGGCTGTTGTCGGAAAAAAAGAGGGTGAAGGTCCCTACGGCAAATGCTTTGACGAAGTGGAACAGGACGCATACTTCGGACAGAAAAGCTGGGAAAAGGCAGAGAGTGAAAATCTCCGCAGAAGTGTTTCCCATACATTAAAAAAAGGAAGCTTTAAAAGCGAAGACATGGACTTTGTTATTTCGGGAGATTTGCTCAACCAATGTATTTCATCGGGCTATGCACTGCGAAGTCTGCAAATTCCGTTTTTTGGTGTGTACGGAGCCTGTTCTACAATGGCGGAAAGCCTCGTCCTCGGTTCAATGATTGTAAGCGGAGGAGGCGGCTCGCATATCCTATGCGCAACGAGCAGTCACTTCTGCAGTGCGGAGAAGCAATTCCGCACGCCCTTGGAGTATGGCGGTCAGCGTACACCAAACGCCCAGTGGACAGTAACAGGCAGCGGCAGTGCAGTTGTGGGAGAAAGTTCTGCCCCGCCCTTTATCGAGGCAGTGACCTGCGGCAGAATTGTAGATTTAGGGGTAACCGATATCGGTAATATGGGTGCGGCAATGGCACCTGCATTTGTGGATACGGTTTGCCGACACTTAAATGCACTGGGCAGAGATATATCATACTATGATTTAATATTATCGGGAGATTTGGGAGTAATCGGGAAAAACATCGCCGTTGAGCTTTTTGAAAAGGAAGGAATCAACGTAGGCAGTAAATATAATGACTGCGGTGCCATGATTTTCGACAACGAAGCTCAGGACACGCACGCAGGTGGAAGCGGCTGCGGATGTGCCGCATCCATTTTATGCGGTCATATTTTACCCGAAATGCGTAAGGGGAATTTGCACCATGTCCTTTTTGCGGCAACAGGTGCGCTCATGAGTCCCACTGCAACCTTTCAGGGCGAAAGTATTCCGTCAATATCACACGCCTTATCTCTGGAAGCATAAAACATACTTTGTTTAAATAAGATATAAACAAGAGGTGTTTAATGTGAAGAATAAGCGCATGAAATATATATGGGCAGCGGCAGCTCTTTTGCTGCCGCTGACACTGCTTCTGCAGCACGTTTTTGCAAAGGATTCGGGGAAAATTGCTTATATAACCTTTGACGACGGTCCTACGCTCAACACGCCTGA
Organism: Oscillospiraceae bacterium; assembly: GCA_015069065.1. Taxonomy (GTDB): domain Bacteria; phylum Bacillota; class Clostridia; order UMGS1883; family UMGS1883; genus UMGS1883. The sequence goes on from SVJI01000134.1 coordinate 2,986, forward strand.
TATAGTTAAGACTCTCGAAGAATATAATGCCAAGGCAACATTTTTTGTACTTGAAGAAAGAATTGTCATGTATCCCGACTTCATTAAACAGATTGAACACAGTGGGAGCGCACTGGGGCTGCACGGTGTCAGTCACAGTGAGGCAATATATTATACCGCTACCTCACCGCTTGAAGAAATGGAGAAAACGAATAAAGCCCTCAAATCTGTTTTGGGTAAGGGGAGCAAGCTTGTACGTGTTCCATTCGGCTCCAGTTATCGCCTGACAAAGCAGCAGGCAGACATTCTGAAAAAAAACGGATACATAATCTGGGACTGGAATGTAGACCCCAGAGACAGTGTAGGCACAATCATCCCTGAAAAGGTTATGGCAAACCTCAGGCGTGACCTTATAAGATGCACCACATCCCCTGTAATACTGCTGCACGACAGAAAAAGCACGGCAAAGCTTCTCCCCCACATACTTAAATATCTGTCGGATGAGGGCTATACCATGATGCCGATAAGCGAAAAACAGACGGCATATAATTTTGTAAAGAAGTGATTTTTGGTAAATTTCGCATTTTTGTATTGACAAAAGTTTCTTACTATGTTAAGATGCTATTTGGCATATTATCCTGTTGCTACGGTCTGTGGTTTCTCCAACCCATTCCTTGGTAATATGGAGTTTTTGCCGTAAAATATTTTAAGGAGGTTTCTTTATTATGTTAAAGGAAACAAAGCAGAGCATTATCGATCAGTACAAGCTTCACGAGGGTGACACAGGTTCTCCCGAGGTTCAGATTGCTATTCTCACAGAGAGAATCAATCACCTCAACGAGCATCTTAAGGTGTTCAAGAAGGACCATCATTCCAGACGCGGTCTTCTCAAGATGGTTGGTCAGAGAAGAGGTCTTCTCAACTACCTTACAAAGGTTGACATCAACCGTTACCGTGCAATCGTTGAAAAGCTCGGTCTGAGAAAGTAATTCTCACAATAACTTGATTGATATATG
>SVJI01000135.1 GCA_015069065.1 Oscillospiraceae bacterium
AGCATGGGAATAAGCGGAATTATATACGACAGTGTTGCATTTTCGCTTTCCGACAGACGTAAGCATGAGAAGCATACCGTTACACTTTCAAAATTTACGGAGAGGAATATTTCCGACAGATTATCCCGACTTTGCTTTGCAGGCTCTGGAACACGTTCTGCGGCAAAGCTGCTTATCATATATGCGCCGCGCCATGCAGCAGCATATGCGGATATCGCTAAATCCCTGCTTCACGCAGGTATTCCGTTTCATATGTGCGAAGAAACTTTCTTTGAAAAACACGCTTGTGTATATTCTGACGATGTCAGCATCGGCAGATGCGAATACCACAGTATTATCCTCCCCGATGATGCCAAAATCGATATAGAGGGTTTTTGCGGCAGGAAAATCAGCCTGAGCGAATTTAATATTGATGATGCACCTGACTCAGGTATGCTTAAAATTGATTCGGATAATCCTGTTATCATAAACCGCAGAATAAATGGCACTGACGAATATGTTTTCGTCAGCGGAACTAAGGACACGGTAATCACTGCCCGACCTGACGGCAAAAATATTCTCGTAGCAGATAGCTCCAACGGTGAAATATACAGCCTGTCCCCTCTTGACGGTCAGTGCAGCTTCACCCTGAAGGCAGGTAAAACAGTAATGCTGATATACTCAGACAGTCTGTCAGGAGATATGGCACCGCCATTTACAGACGATATCGAGATTGCTCCGCATACAATTTTAGGCGATGTTCCGTTTACCTTAACGGAGGCAGGAGAAAACATTCTGCCCCTTAAAAACGTCAATGCCTGCTTCGGGCGAAAATCTTACCGTGAAAACATCATTGACAATCTTCACAGGGAATTTTATGCACTGCCTGACGGAGAGGTAGTAAAGGTAAAATATCCGTTCACGGCAGATGTTAAAAACATCGGCAATGTGAAAGTATATATAGAAAACGCAAACAACCTTGAATTTGCTCAGTTAAACGGTAAGGAGCTGACAGGGTTTATCCCGTCCGAAAAAGACCCGAGGTTTATGGGGCTTGACATCACAAAGCACCTGTCCGACGGAAAAAACACGCTTGCACTGGAATATATAAAGGCTAATAATTATACCCCTGACTTTTCGAGTGTGACGCCGTCACATTCATATTCGTATAATGTAACCTCGTTTGAAAGTGTCTACCTGTGCGGAGATTTCGACTGCACAGACGGCACTCTAATGCGGTTAGATGAATATGAAAATGACGTGGTTTCTTCAGGTATGCCATACTATTACGGTGCCCTTACCTACATGGCAAAGCTTCCCGATGCTGATTTATCAGGAACTATGCTCACCGTATCAGGCGATTTTGACATATGTTGTATTAAGGTGGGCAAACGTTCATTCACATATTTCTCAGAAACTCCGCTTCTGGAGCTGTTCAACCTTGACAGCGGTACTGTCGCAGAGATTACAGTTTATAATACTCCGTATAATCTGCTGCGAACCTCGTCCGAGGATGTAAGCCCGTTCGGAGTAAAGCAAATACAGTTATCCAAATTTGAATACTAAAAAACAACGGCAAAATGGTTTTCATTTTGCCGTTGTTTTTTAGTATTCAACACATAATCATTTTCTTTCTTTGTTGTAATTCAGTATCGTTATTCCTGCACATATAAGAACCAGTGCAACCAAAAGATTCGCAGGTGATACATTACTGTTTTCTGTAAGGAGCAGATTTGAAAGCAATACCCCGAATACAGGTATCATAAAGCTGAACACAGTAACCCTTGACACAGGGTTATGCTTAAGCAACACTCCCCATACGGAATATGCCACAGCGGAAAGAAATGCCAGATATATCAGCACACAAACTGCTTTTACACCCTGCACGGTTACAACACCGCCCAGAGCAAATCCGACCAGAATCATCACGCCTCCGCCCATGATAAACTGATATCCGCTTATTACCACGGGGTCCTCATGCTTTGAATATCGCTTCATCAATACCGAGCTGATAGCATAAGCCACAGTCGAAAACAGAACAAATCCGTCACCCAGAAAATTCATGTTTAAGTCAAGCCCCTTTAAATTCACCACAATAATCCCCGAGAATCCAAGGATACAGGCTATGATTTTCTTTAAGGTAAGCTTTTCCTGACGGAAAATAAGACTGGCAATCAGTATAGCAAAAAAGGTGTTTGAACCGCTGATTACAGTACCTTTGACTCCTGTAGTGTTTGCAAGTCCTATATAGAAAAATATGTACTGAATGACTGTCTGAAACGATGCAACTGTGGCAACCTTAGAAAGATTTTCCCTTTTCGGGAAAAGGAATTTTCTGCGTGCAACGCTGTAAATCATGACAGTTATTATCACTGCCAGAAAGAATCTGATGCCTGCAAAAAGCATAATTGACTCTGTATTATTGTCAGGAAGCATAAGACTGTAACCAATCTTTATGAACGGAGTAGCACTCCCCCACAATGCACAGCAGAGTATCGCCGCTGCAGTAACGAAAAACACATTCGTAAATATCTTATTCTTTTCCATACTGACACCACCTTATAAATTTGCGAAAAGGCTGTTTGTACAACCCCAAAATAACATCAGGAATAATTATATACGAATTTTGTATATAAGTCTACTATTATTTTACATCTTTTTCATTGACACTAATAACTAATTATTATAAAATTACTTTATTGAGCATTAAGATAATAAGGGTGAAAACATAATGTTGAAAAGTTTTGCAAAATACTACAAACCATATATTGGAATAATAATCATCGACCTTTTGTGCGCGGCGGCATCAACCGTGTGCGAGCTCGCTTTCCCGATGATTGTCAGGCAGATTACGAACACCGCACTCGAGGGCAGTACAGAGCTTCTTTTGACAACGGTTATCAGGCTGAGTGCGATATACCTATTTCTGCGTCTGTGTGACACGGTGGCAAACTACTACATGGCAAATATAGGTCATGTTACAGGTGCGCGGCTTGAAACTGATATGCGCCGTGATTTGTTTGACCATCTGCAAAAGCTTCCGTTCAGCTATTATGACAATGCCAAGGTCGGTCAGATAATGTCGCGCGTTACTAACGACCTTTTTGATATTACAGAATTTTCCCACCACTGTCCTGAGGAATTTTTCATCGCAGGCATTAAGATTATCGGAGCATTCATAATACTGGGCAGAATCAATCTTCTCCTTACAGTGCTGATTTTCGCCATGCTTCCCCTGATGCTTATATCAATATTCCTCTTCCGCAAAAGGATGAAGCTCGCCTTTAAACGTCAGCGCGAACAGGTCGGGGAGCTTAATGCCGAGCTTGAGGACAGTCTGCTTGGTATAAGAGTCGTAAAAAGCTTTGCCAATGAGGATATAGAACGCAGTAAATTTGAAAAAGGTAACCAGAAATTTCTGGAAACAAAAAAGATCAGCTACGTTTACATGGCACTGTTTCAGGCAGGTACACGGTTTTTTGACGGTGTAATGTATATTGGCGTTATTGTCATTGGCTCGCTGTTCATGCTTAAGGGATTTATAAATTCAGCCGACCTTATAGCATATCTGCTATATATACAAACGCTGATTACATCTGTACGCCGTATCGTGGAATTTACAGAGCAGTTCCAAAAGGGCTTGACAGGAATTGAAAGATTTCAGGAGATAATGAATGAGCCTGTAACAATCACAGATGCCGAGAACGCTTCCGATATATCGGATGTGGAGGGAAATGTAGAACTGCGCAATGTACGCTTCCGCTACAGTGACGGCGGAACAGATATTCTTAACCACATAAATTTAAAGGTTTCCAAGGGCGAAAATATAGCCATCGTGGGACCGTCAGGCGGCGGTAAGAGTACGCTTTGTAACCTTATCCCCAGATTTTACGATATTACCGACGGAGATATTTTTATCGACGGCCATAATATAAAGGACATCACCTTAAAATCACTGCGTAACAATATCGGTGTTGTGCAGCAGGATGTTTACCTTTTC
>SVJI01000006.1 GCA_015069065.1 Oscillospiraceae bacterium
TTTGGGTGGTACTTAAACTTTAACACAAAAAGTTTCTATTCGCTATTATTTTTACCGATATGTTTTTGTACGAGGTTTCCTCGTATGAAAATATATCGGAATGTAACACATCTATTGTAAACCTACACAAAATTCAACTTGAAAAATTTCTCTAAATATTGATTTTATATAAATTATATGATATAATTAGACAGAATATATACTAAAATGCCATTAGTGTATGTTGCGGTAATGATAAATATGCCCAAAATAATTGATTATGTGAAAGAAGATGTAGGACGAATGGCACTAACTTACGAGCGAAAAAAGCAAAGGCAAAACAACATTTTGTACACAATTATCACTGCGGTTTTAATCTGTGCGGTGTTTTTGGGTATGGTTACTTCCTTTTATTTTGAAGCCGAGGATGAAGCCTACGAAATGCTTCATATTCAGACAAAACAAATCAAGGATGACCTTATCCTGCAAATAAAGTCTGACAGGGAAAATCTTGTTACCATGGCAAACTTTGCAGCTAAGCTCTACGCTGACGGAGAAAGTTATAATCTTATGTTTGAATCATTTAAGCCTATCGGGCTGTTTTCTAATATCGGTATTCTGAATCCTGATAATACGTTTGTTACCAAAATGGGCTCTATTGATTTAAACGGCAAAATTTCTTTTCGGGATGAAGCCTCCCGCGGAGAATACATAAGCGGCAGAGTGACCGACCTTACGAGAGATGGGCAAGAAATTATAAGAAGTGCTGTTCCGATTAAAGTGAATGATAAAGTAGTAGGCATCCTATACGGCGTAATTCGCCTTAACACCATCGGTGCGAAGTATAAAACCATGGCTAAGGAGTTGGATGCGCAGCTTTTTGTTTATGATAAGGAAACAGGAAAGTTTGTTATCGATACCATTGATGAAAACCCCGGTGAATTGTCGCAGCTTAAGGACCGTAAATATAACGATGGGTATTCTTACGAGGCTTTGGTAAATACAGATAAGGGTTACACGTCATTCAAGTCAATATTTACAGGCGAAAATTTGTATGTTCATTATTCAACGATTGAGGATTTTGACTGGGGAATTATGCTCGCGCGTTATGAATCACAGGTATTTGCCCAGACACATAAGATATCCCGCAATTTGCTTATGGCTTTTGCTATAATGATTTTGATTATAGTAATCTATCTGCAATTGGTGCTCAAAAGCGAGAAAGACAGAACTAAATTGAATGCGGAATCCTCAGCCATCAGAAAACTTCTTTTGGAAAGAAATGAACGCTACACCAATATAACTGCAGCCATGAAAAATATAAAGGAATTTTCAGGTTCGCGCTCTGCCTTTTTTGTGGACTCTGATGGAGAAGATTACTTCTATATCAAACCTTCTTTAAAAGAAAAGCTTTTATCCGGTGAGGATAGAAAATACTTTCAGACGGAGCTTTTCAGGTATGCTGCAAATATCCACAATGCAAATAAATCATCCATTAGTTTTGTGCGAATTATCCCGAATCATCACCTTGCAAAGACAAATAGGGAACTGTATCATTTTTTACAGGAAAATGAGATTAAAGATGTATCTTTTGCAATTATCGCAGATAAGAATAACCATGTCAGCATTCTGGGAACGATAAATTCAAAGAAAAGCTCTGTCGCACGAAAGCTTATTGAAGATGTTGCAATTTGCTTTTCAATTGCTATCTATAACAAAAAACATCTTAATAAAACAGAGCTTGCCGCGACAACTGACTCTCTTACAGGAGCATTGAACCGTGTGGCATATAAAAAAGATATTCTGGTATTTGACGAAGAAAAGCCCGAGGATTTTTCATGTATTTATATTGATGTTAACGAGCTTCACCTCAGGAACAACAAATACGGACACGCCGCAGGCGATGAAATGCTTATTTATATTGCCAATACATTAAAAGAGGTATTCTTTGGTCATAGCACATATCGCATGGGCGGTGATGAATTTTTGGTATTTACCAAGAATATCAATCAGGAGACCGTTAAGCAGGATATAGAAACATTTATTGACCAGTTAAAGCCAAGAGGATACCATGTAGCAATTGGTATGTCTTACAGGTCGCAGAATACCAACTGTGAGGAAATGGTGCGTGAAGCTGAAATCAGGATGTATGAAGCTAAAGCCCAGTATTATCAGAATAAAGAGCAGAATAGTGTATCGGAGGACAAGGACAAAAACTATGTCTATACAAAAACAGGTATAAGTGAAATTGATACGATGATATCTGTGCTGAAAGAGCATTACAACGGCATTTACAGAGTATCTTTGGAAAACGATAATGCCCACCGTATTCTTATGCCATCTTATCTTGGTTATAAAGAAAATGAGGAAAACTTCTCGAAGCTGTTGTCAAAATACATTCAGGACATTGTGCATCCTGATTTCCATAGAGCTGTTATGAGCTTTTTGAATTATGATGCCATAAAAAGACAAATATCAGAAGGCAAAACGCCGTCAATTACATATAAGAAAATACATGGTGAAACGGTTACACTCAGCATATATAATTTAACCGACGACAAGGACAATGTTACAGATACTCTTTGGGTTTTTGCTAAGGAGTGATTAAACTGATGCTGCAACTAATCAAATTTGTCGTGGTAGGCGTTATTGCCGCCATTGTTGATGTGGGAGTCCTTGTTATATTAAAGGAACTTTTGTATGTTGATGTACTTTTTTCTTCGGCTATTTCCTTTGGTGTTTCTGTCACGGTAAACTATATTTTAAGTATGACCTTTGTTTTCAAGAGGAAAGACCAAAGCAGACTTAAGGAATTTGTTGTATTTGTATCTCTCAGCATTGGAGGACTATGTCTAAACCAACTGGTTTTATGGTTTGGGGTTAGTTTTACATCCATACATTATCTGATAGTAAAGTTTCTCGCTATGGTAATTGTACCGATTTACAATTTTATAACAAGAAAAATATTTCTTGAAGAAAAATGAGTGTGAAAAAGCTATGAACAGTGTTTTCAAAAAAGATCTATACAGATATTACGGGGAAAGCGGAGAACCGTTTTTGAAAAAGGTATTTCGTCCTCTTGAGATAAAATATATATCTGTATTCAGGAAAGCAAATATGTGCAAATTTCTGCCGCTGAAGATTTTCTATATGCTAAGACTTATGCATCTGTCAAATAGGACACAAATTCAGATTCCTGCCAGGACAAGTATAGGTGAGGGGTTTTATATCGGGCATCTTGGACGCACGATAATTCACCCCGATGCAATCTTGGGCAAAAATATAAATATCGGTACAGGTGTAACAATAGGGATGGAAAACCGAGGGGAGAGAAAGGGCGCTCCCGAAATTTCCGATAATTGTTGGATTGGGACAAATGCCGTTATTGTAGGAAATGTTAAAATTGGCAGTGATGTCCTTATTGCACCGCTTACATATGTTAATTTTGATGTTCCTGACCATAGTATTGTTATAGGAAACCCCGGAAGAATAATTCCAAAAGAGAATGCTACATCAGACTATATTTGCAATCGCATATGAAGGTGACGAATTGAGCAATAAAGATTCGAGAATTAAAAATAATTTAATATCGTCACTTGTTTATCAGGTTGTGCTTATATCGCTGAGCTTCCTGTTGCCGAGATTATATCTTGAGAATTTTGGCTCAGAGGTTAACGGTGTACTTTCAACCATAAAGCAGATTTTTGTATATATGGTTCTGTTAGAGGCGGGCGTAGGTCTTGCCACAACTCAGGCACTCTATAAAAGAATCGGTGAAAGGGATTTTAAAAGTGCAAACGAAGTTCTTTCTGCAACCAATTCTTATTATATCAAAACAGGAATAATATACCTTGCCATCGTACTTGTTATTGCTGCTTTGTATGCTTATGTGATACCAACATCAATAGACAGTCATGTAGTCTTTTTAATAATTATTTTAACTGCTTTGCCGGCACTCTTCAGTTATTTTGTTCAGGCAAAATACAGGATACTAATGGAGGTTGACGGAAGAAAGTATGTAATAAACAATTCTGAGACAATTCTTCAGCTTGCTTCAAACATAGGCAAAATACTAGTTTTGCTTTTAACAGACAGTCTTATTCTTATTCAGCTGACTTACTGCATAATGTCAATTATTCAGCTTGCGTTTTTATATTTTTATGCCAAACGCAGATATACATGGCTTGACTTAAATGCGAAGCCTGATTTTGAAGCTATTTCACAGAAAAATTCTGTTTTGGTACATCAGCTTTCGGGCATGGTGTTCAATAATACCGACGTAATACTTATTTCCCTTCTTTGTGATTTTAAGGCAGTAAGTATCTATGCCATATATAATATATTCTTTTCTCAGGTGCAGAATTTTATAACAAGCATAGTTTCGTCATTCACCTTTGCTTTAGGGCAGATGTTTCATACAGACAGGGAAAAGTTTGACAGACTGTTTAGTATGTACGAAACTTTTTACATAATGACAACTTGTATCATTTATACTCTTATGGCAGTGTTTTTGCTGCCCTTGATACAGATATATACACGCGGTATAAACGATGCCGAGTATTCAAATGTATTTTTAGTATTGCTTTTTGTGTTGATGAATTTAATTTCCAACAGCAAAATACCTGCCAACAGTATTATTGAATACTCTGGAGATTTTGAAAAAACCCGCTCCTACGCAATATGGGAAATGGTTATAAATATCACGGTTTCCATTGCAGCAATTATGTATATGGGAATATGCGGTGCAATCGTCGGAACAATTGCAGCACTTTTGTATCGGGGTATAGTGACAATTTTCTATTCAAACACAAAAATTCTTAGACGAAACCAGATGTGTACATATAAAATCCTGATTTCAAACGGTGCAGTTTTTGCTGTAATTATGGCAATATTTTTTGTTGATACATTCAGCAATGTTTCTTTTTTAAAACTGCTGTTAAACGGAATTGTTCATTCATTATGGATTGTACCGTTATACTTACTTGTTAATTTCATATTTAATAAATCTGCTTTTAAAACACTTTTTGAATTGTACAGGAGGAATAAAAAAGCATGAGTATTCCGAAAGTGATTTACTATTGCTGGTTCGGGAAAGGGAAGATGCCGAAGCTTTCAGAAAAATGTATTGAAAGCTGGAAAAAATACTGTCCTGAATACAAAATAGTTTGCATAAATGAAGAAAATTTTGACGTAAATCAAAACAGATACGCCAAAGAAGCGTATGATGCAGGCAAGTGGGCTTTTGTAAGTGATTACGCACGGCTTAAAGTGTTGTATGATGAGGGCGGAATTTATCTTGATACCGATGTTGAGATTATAAAACCGCTTGACGCACTTATAAAAGAGCATGGCTATATGGGATTTGATGATAATGGGATTGTTTCGACAGGTCTTGGGTTTGCCTGCGAAAAAGGGGATGAACTGATAGGTGCTATTTTAAAGGATTATGATAATATATCATTTTTGCTTCCTGACGGCACATATGATTTAACTCCGTGTCCCGACAGAAATACTAAGGTTTTAATAAATCTTGGCATGGACATCAGTAATAAAGACCAGATATTTATGGGGATAAGGATGCTTCCCGAAGATTATCTTTGCCCGATGAAATATTATACAGGAAGAAAAGTAATAACAAAAAACACTTACTCTATACATCATTTTTGTGCGTCATGGACTTCTGCAACCAGTAAGCGCACAACATTTGTAAAACGGATGATAGGTGTAAGACTGTACGAGAAACTGTACGGAAAATTTTTACACAAACTTAAGTGGCTGGAGTGGTAAGCTTGCCTGAAAAAGTATTAAAAAAACTTAATGACAATATTCTGCCCGTATGGAAAACTTGCTTTTTTGCAGGCTTAATCGTGGGGCTGATTGCACATTTATATAAAATAACAAACTGGCTTCCAAATTGGGACTCGCTGGTGTTTCGGTATGATTCTCAGAATATGCTTTCGCTTGGAAGATGGTTTTTACCTGTTGTGTGTTCTTTCAGCTCATTTTATGATTTGCCGTTTTTAAACGGTATCGTAGCAATTTTCTTTCATGCATTAAGTGCGGTGTGCATTTGCAGAATACTTAATGTACAGAAAAAAATTACCGCATTTTTAATAGGAGGAGTAATTGTTTCTTTTCCTACAGTTACTTCCGTTATGATGTATAACTATGTAGCAGACGGTTACAGTATCGCATTTTTCCTTTCAACTCTTGCGGCACTTTATATGACAAAGGAAAAACCACGCTACATTCTTTCGTCTGTGCTTATCGCTTTATCAGCAGGTATTTATCAGGCATACATAACTGTGACGATAATGCTTGTTTTACTGAAACTGATTGACGAAATAATTTATAATAACGCATCTTATCGCATTGTCTTGAGAAAAAGTGTGCTGATGCTCTTGTCAGGGATTTCAGGCGTAGCATTATACGGCGTTATTCTTAAAGTAATCCTTAGTGTTTTTTCAGCGGAACTGCTTGACTATCAGGGAATAAATTCGTCGGCATCACTTTCAAACATAGATTTAATCGGTTCTCTTTATAGAGTTAAGGAAACTTTCTTGAAATGTTTCTTTGATTTGTCCAAGGGGATAAATGTATATGTTGTGCTTAATGCTTTTGTTTTGCTTATTACACTTTTGCATTACCTTAAGTACATAGTGAAGTATAAGCTTCATAAAAACCCTGCTAACATCCTTTTACTTGTTGTTCTGAGCGTTATGCTTATACTTGGCGTAGGAGCACTTGCTTTTGTAAATGCGGAGGTTGATTATCATAATCTCATGCTCATGGGATATTCTGCATTTTATTTGTTTTTCCTTTTGCTTTATGAACGGGGGACAGATACAAACGAAAAACATACCTGCATCAAATGCTGGATTGTGTTGTTAACAGGTGTGGCAATAATTATAAATCAGGTTGTTATATCAAATGTAAGCTATCATAAGGCTCAGATTGCATACGAAAAGTCATATGGGGTTTTGATTCGTATAGCAGACAGGATAGAACAGACCGCAGGGGCAGAAAGTTGTGATAAAATCCTTGTGCTTGGCGCTCTTAATAACAGTGAGGAATATAGCGTTAATCTTACACCTGATATTACAGGAATAACGGATGGATATATAATCCGTGCAGACGATGAAACAGTGAAACAAAGTGCACTATGCAGTGCGCTCGGTGACTATTGTGAAAAGGATTATGAGTTTGTAAGTGGTGAAGAAAAGAAAAATCTCGCGCAGAGAGAAGACGTAATATCCATGGGCAAATGGCCGTCAAAGAATTGTGTGGCAGTTATAGATGATACAGTAATTATTAAGCTTGGTTTTGAAGGTGAAAGTTAAGTGATATATTTTTGTGCCGACGATTATGGACTAAATGAGATATCATCAGGGAATATACAGCAGTGTATTGATAAAGGTGTATTAAATAAGGTTAGTGTATTTCCTAACTTTGACAGGGTTGATTTGCACAAATTACACAATAACAATAGCATCAGGATTTCACTGCACTTAAACCTGGTTGAGGGGAAATGTATGGCAGATGCCGGTGAAATAGATTTGCTTGCAGACAAAAACGGAAATTTGAAGCATACGTTTATCGGTCTGTTAAGACTAAATTTACTTCACGCGCGTAAGCTTGAAACGCAGGTTTATAAAGAAATCAAAGCACAGGTTTTGTTCTGGAAGAATATTTTGCCCGAGGATGTGCCTTTTTGTATCGACAGTCATCAGCATACACATATGATTCCGGTTGTGTTTAAGTCCCTGCTTAAGGTTTTAGAGGATGAAAAAATAAATTTAGAGTATATGCGTATTCCCACGGAGAGTATTTTACCGTATGTTAAAACACCGTCTCTTTATTTTTCGCATAGTGCGGTAAATATTATTAAGCAATGGCTTCTCAATTTTTTGTGGCTTCTTGATAAAAAGAGGGCGGAGAAATATAATATACCGACATCATATTTTTTCGGGATTCTTTTTTCAGGCAGAATGGATGAAAAAAGAATCAGTAAAATTTTGCCAAAGTACGTTAAAATGGCAGAAAAACATGGCAAAGACATAGAGGTTTTATTCCACCCCGGATATATGAACAAGAGTGAGATTGATTTTAAAGATAAAAATATAGCTTTTAAGGATTTTTATTTATCGGATAACAGAAAAACGGAATTTGATTCCGTAATTAAAATATCAGAAAGAAGTGTGCCGTAATGCCTTATATTGAACAAGACAAGGTTGATGAGAGAACAAGAGAAAAATTAGAAGCGATTATTGAAAAATCATATGCAACCTTCTGGAAACAGAAAAGACTTTTCGATATCTTTTTTGCAACACTGATTTTGTTGTTTTTCCTGCCGTTGATGTTTGTAATTGCAATTATCATTGTCATCGATGATCCAAGCGCAGGTCCTTTCTATAAGCAGATTAGGGTAGGCCGTCACGGAAAAGAATTTTATATGTATAAGTTCAGAACCATGCGGGCGAATGCAGATAAAATGATTGATGAACTGGTAAAGCAAAACGAAATGGACGGTCCTGTATTTAAAATCAAAGAGGACCCCCGAATTACAAGAGTCGGCAAATACTTAAGAAAACTTTCTCTTGATGAGCTTATGCAGTTTTTCAATGTGCTTAAGGGTGATATGACCCTTGTAGGCCCCAGACCTCCGCTTCCGAGAGAGGTTCAGTATTATACTGATTATCAAAGGCTCAGACTTCTTGTAACCCCCGGACTTACCTGCACATGGCAGATTTCCAAGAACAGAAATGACATTCCATTTGAGCAGTGGGTTGAAATGGATATTGAATACATACAGACAAGAACATACGTTAATGATTTAAAGATTATGCTTAAAACACCGATAGTTATGCTTACAGCTACCGGAAGATAACTTAGTTGGAGTGAAAAAAATGAAAGTTGCTATGATTGGACACAAGGTTGTCCCCTCGAGACGTGGAGGAATAGAAAATGTCCTCACAACACTATGCCCGATGATGGTGGAAATGGGACTTGATGTTACCTGCTACAACCGTTCATCAGATAAGGTTGAAAACGAATATGTTGGAACAGTTGAAAACAAAATGTACAAGGGTGTAAAAATTAAAAATGCATGGACTCTGAATATCCGTGGTTTTGCCGCAATGATAGCTTCGTTTACAGCGGCGATATCAGCATCCTTTGGAAATTATGATGTTATTCATTTTCATGCAGAAGGTCCGTGTGCGGCACTGTGGATACCCAAGCTTTTTGGTAAAAAATGTGTTGCCACAGTTCACGGACTTGACTGGCAGAGGGAAAAATGGGGAAAGGGTTTTGCTTCCAAATACATTAAATTCGGAGAAAAAGTTCTCGCAAAATATGCTGATGAGGTTATTGTGCTTAGTCAGGCGGCTTACGATTATTTCAAAGAAACATATAACCGTGAAACGACTATTATTCACAATGGAATAAATCGTCCTGAAAGAAAAGATGCAGAAATAATTACAGAAAAGTACGGACTTACAAAAGACAGTTATATTTCCGTTGTGTCAAGGCTGACTGCTGAAAAAGGGATTCACTACCTTATTGATGCATACAACAAAATCACAACAGATAAAAAGCTTGTCATCGCAGGCGATACGAGCGATACTGACGATTATGTAAGAATGCTTAAGGAAAAAGCAGCGGGAAACCCTGATATTATTTTTACAGGATTTATATCGGGTGATATTTTAAACGAAGTATATTCAAATGCTTATATAAATGTATTGCCCTCCGACCTTGAAGGTATGTCCTTATGCCTTTTGGAGTCGCTTGCATATAATAATGCACTTCTTTGTTCAGATATTCCCGAAAACACATCAGTTGCCGAAGATAAGGCACTCTACTTTAAAAAAGGGAATATAGATGATTTGGCTGAAAAACTTCAGTCCATGTGCAATGACGTCTCGATTGTTGAAAAGCTTCGTGATGGTGCGGACGAATTTATTTTAAACAAATATAGCTGGCAGGACGTTGCAGAGGCTACCTGCAGGCTTTATGAAAAATAAAAGTAAAGGTTTGTTTAATATGTTTAATAAAATAAAAATGGCTAAAAAGAACGCTTTTGAAGCTTTAAGTCCCGGAATGAAAAAGAATATCAGAGCCTTGAAATTCTTTGCAATCGGTATGATTTTTGTTTGTTTTGCCGCAATGATTATTTTAATTATGGGCAGTTATATCGGCAACAGAAATTTCAGGGAGACTTTTTACAGCGCAAGCAGTATCAAGGTTGATAGTAATGTGCGTGTCATTCAACTGTCTGACATGCACGGCGTAGCTTACGGTAAAAACAACAGAAGGCTTTTAGAGCGTATTGAAGATTTGGAGCCTGACATAATAATCTGCACCGGAGATATTGTAGATTCAGCCGAGGATGATACAGATTATGCAGTAGGATTGGGAAAAGCACTTTCAAAGATTGCTCCCTCATATTATGTGTATGGAAACAATGAGGTGGAAAGTATTTATGATTTTCCGCTTAATGAAAAAGAACTCGATAAGAAATTCGGGTTTGATAAAAATAACCGTGACGAAACTGCACTTTTGAAAATTGAGGATTCTTTTGAAGAAAAGCTTGAAAATGCGGGGATAAAGGTCCTTAAAAATGAAAAAGACACAATAAAGGTAAAAACCATGGAAGTAGATGTTTACGGAGTTTTAAATTCAAATCCGTCGTCATTCTGGTCTTATTCAGAAAAAGCCTTTTTTGATTATATATACGAAAACACAAATAACCTTAAAATAACCGCAGTCCATGAACCTTTTATTTTTGAGGAGTTTGCACCCGAATTTTGGGGAGATTTGATGCTTTGCGGACATACCCACGGGGGTGTTATGCGTATCCCTGTACTCGGGCCTTTGTTCACACGCGAGGGTGGATTATTTCCCGAGAGGGATGGAAACTTTGTTTATGGAAGATATGACACTGCGGGCAAGCCTCTTATCGTGAGTGGCGGTCTTGAAAATTCAAATCTTCTTCGTATAAATAACCAGCCTGAACTGGTTGTTATCGATATCAATAAATTTTGATTTTGAGGGGGTGTATGGGAAATGGTTACCGCAATACTTCTAAAATTGATTATTTTATTTGTCGGTGTGTTATTTGCATTTTCAGCGGCAATAATATGTTTCCGCTTAAAAAATGTAAACCGCACAGAGCGTACACAGATTTTTAAAACGGCGGAATATTTTAATGCGTGGATAATACTGATATGCTTCGTTACTACGTTAGTGTACGGAATTTTCAACCACTTTGAACTTAAAAAGTCCGTTCATGCAATTATCTCTTTGAACTATTCCGAGGCATCGCAGGCACTCAATTCCAACGGCACCAGATACAATATGGCAGAGATTATAAGTGACGAGGTTGTCAGTCGTGCCATAAAAAAAGGTGCACTTAAAAATGTTACGGTAAAGCAGCTTAAAAACTGTCTTACAGTTTACCCCTGCGTTCAGGGCGGTGTTGCGGATGAAACTCAGTACCATATTTCTACAGAGTTTGCGGTAGAATACCACGCATCAAAGCACACAGCCCACCTTGATTCGGAAAACGTTATTAAGCTGATATCTGCAGCGTATAAGGAATACTACATAGAGAAATACACGGATAATTTCAGACTGGATGCTCAGAAGCCTGATTTTGACAACATGGAATATATGGATATAGTGGCGTATTTTGACAAGGAGGCACAGGCCGTTTTAAATTACCTGTATGGCATGGCAGCGAAAAATCCGAGCTTTGTTACAGAAAGCGGAAGTACATTTAATTCTATTGCAGGTAAGGTACATCAGTTCAATGAAACTCAGATAAATCAGAATTTTAAATCTCTTATTTTGCAAAACGGTATAGTAAGAAATAAGGACGGATATATTGACAGACTGTCATATCATAATAAAAATGTTGATTTTGACCGCCGCAAAAATGATGCATCATATAAACTTTGCAATCAGGCAATTGATATGTATAGCGAGGAAATGACACGAGTTGTACTTGTTCCCACTTGGGACCAGACAGGTAAATATTATATGGGCAGAACGAAGGTCGGTGTTGATGAACTGTCTGTTATGGCTACAAACTTCAGTAATTATGTGGCATCCAATGAAAAGGAAATTATGGATAATAAACTGGTGATTGATAAAATATCTTCAAGTAATCAGAAGTCAGAATTTTATATGTCAGCGGATGCACTCGTGGATTCTATCTATCAGAGTATAAAGGGCTTTGAAAAAGAGGCAATAAATGCGGGCAGAGAGTATTCACGCCACAAAATGAATCAGTGTATAGCGGTAACTATTTACGGAATTTCGATTATGAGTGAACTTAAAACACTTGTATTATTTGCATGCTTTGCATATGTATCGCTCGTGCTTTATAGAATCTCGAAGAAGTTTCCCAAAATAGGAGGATCGCCGCAATGAAAAACTTTCAGATTTTAAGATATTTAAAAAGATTTCTGCCTCTTATCGTGGCGTTTTGCCTTTTGGCTACATATGCTATTTACTTTAAGCTTTCTACATCCAATACTTATATAGCATCAGAGGTTATCCATTATAACGACGAACAGGCAGAAAAGGGACTTGCACCAACGGGAGATAAGCTGGATGTAAATGAAATCAAATCATCCTCAGTAATGTCAAAGGTTGTTGACAAAATGGGGCTTACAGGTGTTTATTCGGTTGACAGCCTTATTTCAAGAATCAATATAACGCCTATCGAGGACATGGATAAGGTAGCACAGAAGGATGCAAAGCTTGAAGAGGGTGAAGAATATATATATGAGCCAAGCACGTTCATAGTTTCCTTTGCAGCCACGAGCGGTGAAGGACCCGATTTTGCCAGAACAATACTTGACGAAACACTGGATGTTTATTTTGAACAGTTTAGTCAGAAGTATGTAAATGTAGCTACTGCAAACAACACTATTGAAAATCTTAATCAAAATGATTACGATTTTATTGAGATGATGGAGCTTATAGATACAAGCATTGACAATACCATTACTACCTTATACCAGAGAATTGAGCAGAACAATTATTATAGGGCAACTCAGACAGGTGTGTCTTTCACAGAGCTTGTAAATGATTTCAACTATTTAAAACAGGTTATGGTTTCGTCTCTTTTCTCAAAAATTTATAAGTATCAGATTACTAAAAACAAGTCTGTGCTTATTTCCGACTATACAACAAGAATAGACAACAACAACATCTCTAACACAAAGGATGAAAGTATTGTTGAGGATGTTGTTACAGTAATTGATGCTTATGTAGAGAAAATGAGGGAATCGGGAAATACCAACATCAGTTATGAATACATTCTCGACAATCTTCACGAGAGAAATCTTCAGGATTTTGTCGGGGACCAGACTGTAACATATGACGAGCTGATTTACAGCTGGCGCGACCACAATGAAAGCAGAGCGCATGCAATTATTGATTCTGCATACTGCGCATACATATTAGACACATTTACAGATTGCACAGGCAGGTGTAACGGCAAGTGCGCTCATTCGGATTTAACCTGTACCGAGCTTTCTGACGCTGAATATGCCACTGTAAGGGCAGAGGTTGAAAACGAAATTGATGCGCTTCTTGATGAACTGACTTCTCTTTACCAAACTACACGGAAAACCAATGACGAGTACAACAAATACCTCGGCGCAAGCTATATTTCAGTATTGTCATCGGCATCTGTAAAGGAAAGCGTTAATGTTGTGCTATATACTGCAATTGCATTTTTCTTCCTTATGGTTCTTTGCTGCGGTGGTGCAATTGTTCTGGGAAGAACAGGGGATATAATAAATTACATTTTCTATACAGACCATCTTACGGAATTTAACAACAGAGCATATCTTGATAAATACTTGAAATCCAAAGATAAAAAGCTTCTTGATGACGGTGTTGTTTACTGCCTGGTTGATATATCCAATCTGATACATATTAACACGGAGTATTCAAGAGATGTAGGTGACAGTATTATTAAGCTGTTCACAACCCACATAAAAGAAACCTTCGGCAAGTCGAAGACAGAGTACATTTATAACGGTAACGGCAGCTTTGTAATGCTGACGGAGGAATCCGACTACATTACCGTGGAAGATATGATGAGAATTTTCAGATTGAGACTTGACGAAAGAGAAGAACACAGAGATGTTGCAATCGAGTATAAGATTGGTATAGCTGAAACATTTAAGGAAAACAAAACAGCGAGAAAATTGCTTTCGGAAGCAATCGAAAACAAAAAGGACTATATTTCTGACTTGAAAGAAAAAAGTTCGTTGTAATTATCGGCAGCAGCAGAAAGGGGGCAAGAGGCATGGAAAATAAAATTCTTGAAAAGGCAAAAGAAATTTATTTTGTAGTCGTAGCTGTAATGATGTATTATTTCCTCAATGAATACATTGACATAGGTCTGCACGTTACATACCGTCATGCGTTTGATCTTGTCCTTACTTTTTCTGCAATACTTCTGTTTATCTATAAACCCAATATTGCACGGGGCTTCACCGCTTTTAAAGAAGCGTGCGTTTACAGTATTCCCCTTGCAGTTACTACGGTGGTTTCGCTGTTTATATGGTTTATGGAAACCGTAGATATCGGTGTTATTTCCAGAGGACTTTCAACCACCTTTATATATACAAATATGCTGTCGTTTGCTTTGGGTGCAGGTGCTTTGCTTTATATTTTCGGCAGACGCGGTATATGGTATAACCTTGTAGCCATTTTAATTGCAAATATATTGATGATAGTTACAGTAATTGCACAAAACGGACTTTCAAATTATCTTTCTGAATTTATAACTCTTGTAACCACATTTGCAGGGGTGACAGGGGAAATTATCATTCAGGCGGAAATTCACGAGCTTGCGTTCTGTATTGGTGCATATCTGATTTATATGCTCTATAAACCGCAGAAAAATATAATATATTTTATATTGCTTTTCTTAAGTCTTTTCTGCTTTTTATCAGCGTTTAAAAGAATTGCGATTATTGCCATTGCAATAGCTCTTGTGTTTGGGTATCTCTTAAAATTCATTGAACGCTACAATAAAAAGACAGCGAGCAGGCTTGTTACATTCTTTACATTTACTGTAGTCGTTTTGCTTATTGCGTATATTGCCCTGATAAAGATGGATGCTTTTGAACTTCTTGAAAACGCGGGCATAAACACAAGCGGACGTGTTGAAATCTACAATGCGGTAGATAAATTTTACGAGTTCAGTCCCGGATTCTTGGGTAACGGAATAGGCTTTCTTACATATCAGTTGAATGCCTTTATGAATGTTGGTGTTGCCTCTGTTCATAATGACTTTCTCCAGCACTTCATTGATCTGGGATTCTGGGGTTATATTATATGGCTTGTGTCTATGACTTTAGTTCGGGTATGGTATTTTGGAAGACGTGGAAACGTGGAAAACGCCATTATTACATTTATGCTTACCCTTTACCTCATAATCGTATCTACAACCGATAATACGATGAATTATCCGCTGCTTACAGGAGTTTTGGCAATGCTGATGATGGGGCATGGGTTTGAGGATAATGTGCGAAACACCGAAGTTAAAATATTCGGGTGTATTTCCAAGGCAAATGAAGAAGAGGAAAGTGATTCGTTGTTATGAAAATTCTGATGGTAAATAAATTTCTGTACCCTCGCGGAGGAAGCGAAAGCTATATGCTCTATCTTGCACAGCATCTTAGAAAGATTGGTCATGAGGTTGAGTATTTTGGCATGTATGATGAAAACAACACAGTAGGAAACTCACTGGGTTTATATACGCAGAATATGGATTTTCACTCAAAAGGAATTGGTAGATTTTTATACCCCTTTAAGATAATTTATTCCTTTGAAGCCAGAAAGAAAATTATGCAGGTAATCGATGATTTTAAGCCGGATATAGTTCATATGAACAATATAAATTTTCAGCTTACCCCATCTATAATTTACGGTATAAAGAAAAAAGGAATCCCGCTTGTCCAGACTGTGCATGACTATCAGATGATTTGTCCAAATCACCTTCTTTATAACTTTGATAAAAATATACCTTGCGAAAAGTGCGTCGGGGGTTTGCATATAAACTGCATTAAAAATAAATGTATCCACGGCTCGCGGGTTAAGAGCATCATAGGTGTTATAGAGGCGAAATTCTATTCTCTTCTTAAAACATACAAAAAGGTTGATTTGTTTGTATGCCCAAGTAATTTCCTTGAAAACAAGCTTTTATCAGCGAGGAAGTATTATAAGGGAAAAACTAAAACGATACATAATTTTATAGACAAAGAGAAATTTTTAAATACTGACCGTAAGGAAGATTCCTATATCGTATTTGTTGGCAGACTTTCCAAGGAAAAAGGTATTGAACATATTGCCGAGACGGCAAAGCTTCTTCCCGAATATACTTTTGTAGTAGCAGGCAGCGGTCCGGATGAAGATATGTTAAAGGATATTCCTAACATCACTCTTGCAGGATTTGTTACAGGGGACAAGCTTACAAAGCTTATGGGGAATGCAAAAGTTCTTCTTCTGCCCTCTGTATGCTACGAAAACTGTCCGCTTTCCATACTTGAGGCACATTCGTTGGGTGTCCCTGTTGTTACAATGAACAGCGGAGGCATGGCAGAGCTTGTAAAAGACGGCGTTACAGGTACGCTCGTAAACGAACCTACGCCGCAGGAAATTGCACTCAAATTAAAAGAAACCATCGAAAATGAGGACTACTATAATACCCTCATAGAAAATTGTAAAAATGAAAAAGACAGTATCTTAAGTGTTGAAACATACGCTGATATTTTAATCAAAGAATATGAAAAATTAGCCCGGAGGTGAAAAAAGTGTCACAGCCCAAAGTAAGCATTATCGTTCCTGTGTATAATGTGGAAAAATATCTTGAGAGATGTATAAATTCCTTAAGGAATCAGACTCTCAGTGATATTGAGATAATTCTTGTAGACGATTCTTCATCCGATTCCTCCCTTGAAATATGCATCAAAGCCGCACAGGGAGATTCCCGCATAAAAGTTATTCATAAAGAAAACGAGGGTGCGGGCTTTGCGCGGAATGCGGCACTTCAAATTGCAACAGGGGAATATATCGGCTTTGCGGATTCTGACGACTTTGTTGAGGCGGATATGTTTGAAACGCTTTATGATAAAGCACAAAAGTATAATACAGAGCTTGTAATGAGCGGAGTCTTGTTTGTAGACGGAAATATGTTCAGCGAAGAGGGCGAATGTGTTCGTAAGACCTATTTTGATAAGGACACCCATTTTGAAACTGATGAAGAACTGAAAGAACTGCGAATGGGGATTGTCGGAGCATTGCCCGATAATGAAGATGACAGCAAATACGGAATGAGCATCTGGAAAAATCTGTTTAAGCATCAAATAATTAAGGACAATAATATTGTTTTTGAATCAGAGAGACAAATGCTGTCAGAAGACGCTTTGTTTATGATAGATTACATATCCTGTATAAAAAAGGCGACAGGAATTAACGAAGCATTTTATAATTACTGCAGAAATGAGGACTCAATTTCAAAATCATATAAAAAAGACAGGTTTGAAAAAAGCCTTGTCTTTGTAGAAGAGGTTGAAAAAAGGTTTAAAAAGGATATAGAACCCAAAGAATATCAGATTTATATTGACAGATTCTGGCAGGCGATGTGCAGAGTGCTTTGCGCTCAGGAGATAATGCATGCCACAGATAATAATATTAAATTTACTGACTTAAAGAAAAGACTGAAAGCGGTGTGTACTCACAGCCACACTGTCAGGGCACTTAGCTCATACCCCATATGTAAATTGCCCCTTAAGCAAAGAGTGTTTGCATATGCAATGAAGCAGAGGTTGTACTTTCTGTTAAAATTACTTGTTGGAATAAGAAGCAAATAGGTGAAAGATATGTTTTTCTCTGTAATAGTACCTGTATATAAGGTTGAGGAATATTTACCAAATTCAATAGAGAGCGTTTTAAATCAGACCTTTTCTGATTTTGAACTTATTCTGGTTGATGACGGCTCTCCCGATTCCTGTCCTCAGATTTGTGATAATTATAAAGAAAAGGATGAACGCATAAAGGTAGTTCATAAGGAAAACGGTGGACTTGCCAGTGCCAGAAGAGCGGGTATAAAGGTTGCTCAGGGGGACTATGTATTTAACCTTGACTCGGATGACCTTATTGAAAACGACACTTTAGAATGTGCATATAACATAATAAAAGAAACAAATTGTGAGATTGTATCTTTCTCATACAGATGGGTTAAAAACGGTCAAACAGTTAATATCACAAATGACGGCCTTGATGAGGGGCTTTACACTGAAAAAGACATTGAAAAGTATATTTATCCCAGACTCCTTATGGATAAAGACATGAATCATATTTCATATTATTTGTCAGGCAAGGCAGTAAAGAGGGGGCTTTTAACACCTCATCAGCTAAACGTCAATGAAAAAATATCGCTGGGTGAAGATTTGTGTTGTACAGTTCCTTGTTATCTTCATGCAAAGAGTGTGTATATAAGTAAAAAAATGGCATATTTATACACCGTGCGGAATGATTCGCTATCAAAGGAATTTAACACAAAGCAGATTTGCCTTGTAGAAAATATTATAAATGAACTATACAATATGGATATGGAAAAAGTGATAGATTTTGAAGAGCAGCTTTGCCGTTATTCCTGTTTTATGTGCTTTGCAATATTAGCATCAGCGGCAGAGGGTAATCACTTTGAAAGTATAGATGAGCTTAAGAACAATATTATAAACTCGCTGCATGACGGGAAAATTCAGCGTGCAGACTTTGAAAGCATCTCCCTTAAAAGCAGAATATCTGTATTCCTTATGAAGAAGAGATGTTATAAAACAGCGTTTTATTTCCTAAATCTATCTAAATTTATTAAAAGCGTACTTAAAAGGAGGTCATTTCATGAAGCCTGATATATCAGTAATTATGAGTGTATATAACGGAGAAACATATCTCAGGGAAGCAATTGAAAGTGTGATAGGTCAGACATTCAGAAACTGGGAGCTTATTATCATAAATGATTGTTCCACGGATTCCACAGGTGAAATACTTGCTGAATTTGCATCAAGGGATGAACGTATAAAGGTACACCCCAATGAAGTTAATCTCAGATTACCCACATCGTTAAACAAAGCAATTTCTTTGTCCAACGGTAAATATATAGCAAGGATGGATGCAGATGATATCTGCCTTTCGAACAGATTCGAGAAGCAATATAAATTCATGGAGGAAAACCCTGATGTTGCATTATCCTCATGCAGATTTTTAACCGTTAAAAATGGCGTATATGCATCAGGCGGTGTTGGAGGAAGATGTGACTTCAACGCACTTCGGGCAATGCTTCTTGTAACAAACCCGATATTGCACCCCGGTGTTATTGCCAAGGCTGATGTCATGAAAAAGTTTAATTACGACACCACCCTTACATGTACAGAGGACCTCGAGCTATGGACAAGAATGGTGATGGAAAATCAAAAAATAGAAATTCAGCGTGAGTGTCTTTTGATATATCGCCTTCATGACAAACAAATTACAAGCACAACCCTTGAAAGACAGCACACTGAAGTGCTTAAAATACAGAAAAAATACTATGGGTCACTTCTTCAGGAAATGGACGAAGAAATGCAGGACTTTTATATCAGCGGCATCTATTTCAAGGAGAAGATGGATATAAATAAATTCATCAAATATGCAAAATGGCTTAAATCCGTAACACATAAAAGCTTTGATAAGAATACGATAAACTATGCACTGGTTGAAATTTTAGCTGAATATAAAAGGTGCGGTGCATCAAATACAGATATTGTTAAAGCAATGCTTACCTTTAACCCTTGCTTTTTGGCAAAGGAAATAATCAGAAGAAAAAGTGCTGCCAGAAAGGATATGGAAAAATGCATAAGGGTTGCCCAAGAAAGAAGTCTTAAACAAGTAGGGGGAACAAATGAGTTTCCGATTTTTGAAAAAAGGTAGTAGGAGTTAACCAGATGCAAATTTTTGAATACCCTTATGTGATTATAACTATTCTTGCAATGATTTTTATTGTACTGGGACTAATCGGACTTTACTTTACCATGAAATCTGTAAAGACCGCCAATGGAACAGTAGAGAAAAGTTTTTGCAGTATAGGTAAAATAGAAAACGATTTTGAAAAAGCTCGTTCCGCTCGAAATAATCGCTGTATTGTATATATTTGTGTATCCCTTGACAGTATGAAAAGACTCTATGCGGAATCAAAGGCTATCAGAATGTATGAACAAATCAAATCAATTTTGCTCAGCCATTTTTGCCTTAATATAGGCGGAGAGATTTCTCTTTACGGTAAAGAGAATTTTGTTGCCATGAATAGTCTGGAGGCAGGGGAGACGGAGCAGTGTATTGACAAATGCTTTGAAGAAATCAATGAGGTGTTTGTAGAGCACGGAGCGGTCAATGTTGTCCGCGTAAATTTCGGCTACCACTGTACCAGTTCTACGGAAGTTTCCTTTAAAACTGCCCTCGGCAGGGCAAAACAGGCGTGCAGCATAGCAGAGAATAAAGGAGTTTTGCATTGCCAATGGGACAGCACAAACGGAAAAGAATTTGAAAGAAAAATCAAAATTGAAAATAATATACAAAATGAAATTGAAAACAATAGATTTTTCCTCGAGTACCAACCCATTTTAGATGCTAAAACTAATAAAATCATGGGTGCAGAGGTGCTTTCCCGACTTAATTCTCCAACGGAGGGTGTTTTAACACCGTACTTCTTCCTTTCAGCAGTAAGTAATGTCGGGTTAAACGAGAAATTTGATTATTACATCTTTGAAAAAAACTGTAAATGGATTTCAAGTGATAAAGAAAACCGTGTTAAATATGTATATACAATCAATTTTTCGCGTTACACACTTTGTGACAAGGACTTAGCTGAAAATATAATAAATATTGTTGAAAAATACGGTATTGATTATTCGTGTATTGCTGTTGAAATTCTTGAGGATAAAAGTCTGAACGAGACTGAAAAATCCACGATGATAGCGAATCTGAAACGCTTGAAAGAAAAAGGTGTTCTGATTTTACTTGATGATTTCGGTAAAGGATATACCAGCTTTGGTGATTTGTCTGACTTTGATATAAGCATTGTAAAAATTGATAAATCAATAACACAAAATGCCACCAATCAAACAGGATTTTTAATTCTGAAAAATATTATCAGAACAGCGCATGATTTGGGATTTAAGACACTGTGCGAGGGCATAGAAACAGAGGAACACAAAAAAATAGCAGTAGACGCCGGTTGCGACATGCTTCAAGGCTACTATTTTTACCGCCCGATGCCTGTTACACGATTTGAAACTTTATTTGATAAATAGCAAGGTGATTTTTTATGTTATCCGTAATTATTCCCGCATATAACGAGGAGAAATGTATCAGACGTGTACACTCTGCGATACATTCTTTGCTTGTTGAAAATAATATAGAAGGTGAATTTATATTTGTGGATGATGGTTCATCAGACCAGACATATAACATAATAAACGAACTTTCTTTAGAGGAAGAAAATATTGTGGGACTGCATTTTTCACGAAACTTCGGAAAAGAATCTGCCATATCTGCAGGTTTAGCTGCAGTAAGCGGTGATTGTGCCGTTGTAATTGACTGTGACCTGCAGCACCCACCGGAAAAAATAATTGAGATGTACCGTTTGTGGGAACAAGGGTATGAAATTGTAGAGGGTATTAAGAAAGAGCGCGGACAGGAAAAAAAGATGCATAGCATCGGCGCAAAATTTTTCTACTCTGTTATCAGCCGTATGGCAGGGTTTGATATGTCAAATTCATCGGATTTCAAGCTTTTGGACAGAAAAGTAATTGACGTGCTTAATAAAATGCCTGAACGAGGATTTTTCAGGGCGATATCTTATTGGGTAGGGTATAACAAAACTTCAGTTGAATATGATGTCGCAGAACGTGTAGACGGCGAATCTAAATGGTCAGCCGCAGGGCTTGTAAAATATGCACTTTCAAATATTTCATCATACTCAACCGCACCAATGCAGACGGTAACTCTTCTCGGGTTTGTGATGCTTATGATATCAGTTATCTTCGGCATCTGGGCACTTATCGATAAAATAGTCGGCAGAGCACTTGAAGGTATGACAACTGTTATAATCATAACCATCTTTATCGGAAGTATAATTATGATAAGCCTTGGCATCATAGGCTACTACATTGCACGTATTTATGAGGAAATTAAAGGCAGACCAAAGTACATAATATCATCAACAACAAAGAGCATAAAGAAAGAGTAGAAAGCTTTTACATATTAAATCAATGTATAAGGAGATATTACGGAAAATGGAAAAGAAAATAACAGAAAGCATTTTAACAGGCCTTAAAAATAATGAATTTAAGATGTATCTGCAGTTTATAGTAGACAGCAAAACACAAAAAATTGTTTCGGCAGAAGCCCTTTCGAGGTGGGATAATCCACAAAAAGGGATTGTTGGCCCTGCAAATTATATTGAACATATGGAGTCGCTGGGACTTATAAGTAATCACGACTTTTATATGTTTGAGCTTGCGTGCCGTCAGCTTGAAAAATGGAGCGGTACAGAGTATAAGGATATTTCTATTTCATGTAATTTTACGAGGATAACCCTCTCTGAAGAGGACTGTATCGATAAACTTATAAAGATTTCGGAGAACTACAGTTTCGATAAGTCAAAGCTGGCAATCGAAATAACTGAGGATGCCATTGAAAAGGACAGGGAAATTGCACAGAAAAATGTTATGCTCTGCAAAGAACTTGGTTTCAGGGTTTATCTGGACGACTTAGGGAGTGGCTATACATCCTTGGCTAATCTTTGTGATTATCCTATTGATGTCGTGAAAATTGACCGTGACATTTTGCTTAAGACCAATACACAAAGAGGAAAAGCGCTGTTTTCAGGCATCGTTGCACTTGCCCATAAACTGAATATCTCAGCCATATGTGAGGGTGTAGAAACAGAAGAACAAAATACACTCGTATCACAGGCGGGCTGTGATTTTATTCAGGGGTGGTACTATTCAAAGGCTCTGCCTTTAGAAGAATGTGAATCATTTATAGAAAACCACTCTTTAAGATGCTTCCAGTAATAGAGATTTATTAACCATTTTCCTTATAAGATTTGAGTCCTTTATATTGAACGCAAAAAGAGAAGAAACCCCACGTTGTGGAGCTTCTTCTCTTTTTTGGTGCAGGTAACAGGACTTGAACCTGCATGAAATTGCTCTCATACGGACCTGAACCGTACGCGTCTGCCAATTCCGCCATACCTGCATTTGGATATAGTATTTTTAACACCTACATATTATACAACATAGATTATTGAAAATCAAGTGTTTTTTTACTAAAAAAACTAAATATTAAAATAGGCTGAGAATCATAAAAACATTTGACAGTATTTCTGTGTTGTGGTATAATTACATGGAGCAAATTTACAGGAGGACAAAATGCGAT
>SVJI01000136.1 GCA_015069065.1 Oscillospiraceae bacterium
GTCAGAATTTTTCTCAGCGTAGCTGATAATATTTCTTGCAGACATCATAAAGATTTTATACTTGCGCATATAAAGGTTCACCTCACTTTGTAAAAATTATATCACAAACCTTTTGAAAATGCAATAAGAATACTGCCCTCACTTTTTTGAGAGCAGTATTTCTTTTTCCTCTTCTTCTGTTGCAAAAAATTTAAAAAAAGTTAGGAGGTGTCTTACCAAAATGAAGGAGTCGATTGTGAAATCGTATGACGAGCTGCCGTTATTTTTGAACGCAGAAATGCTCGCAAAGGCATTGGGTGTTGCGACATCTACTGCCTATGAGTTAATGCATGAGAAAGACTTTCCAGCATTAAAAATTGGAAGCCGTTTGCTCGTGCCGAAGGAAAAGTTTCGCCTATGGGTAGAAACGAAAACAAAATAATTATTAATTTTTTAGGAGGTGTTTTGTTGTGACAAAACAAAAATTTAAGGATTTATTATGGACGGTATACTTTACTAATGAGATGGAAAAATCATTCCCTACACCAAAGGTTAAGGGCATGGCGTTCTCAGCAATGGTATATCTGTGGGAAGCAAAAGAGCTTGAGGTCTGCGGAAGGACTCTCACCAGAGATGAGATTCGGTACATATTGTTTGAAAAGCTATCACCATGCGAGTTCCAGTATGCAATCGAAAGATTTGTAAAACTGTATCGCGCAAAAGGATATGAACTCCTCGGATATTTAATTATTGATGAGGCTTTATCCGGTGAAGCAATCGGAACTATGATGGCAGAGTATGATCTGGCTCAAGAAGAAAAAATTAATGTGAAAGGAGGTGCTGCTTAATGTTATATTCTAACCTTCCAAAGCCGAAACCAAGAAGGTATTCCATACCGAATGAGATAATGATATTGGGTATCTCTGCCGGTGCTCTTGCCGTGTATAACTATCTGTTATATGTGGAAGACCGTAAGACATATCAGTGCTACCCAAGTTACAAAACTATCGGCAAGGCTCTTAAAATTAAAAGCAAAGGTACAGTTGCTAAATATGTAAGAGAGCTTGAAGATAAGTGCTTGATCTATACCGAACCGACAGAAGTAATTCTGAAGGACGGTAAGAAACGAAACGGCAACCTGAAATATACAATCCGTCCCATACAGGATGCACTTGAACATTTCTATCATGAGCAAATGCAGGAGAATGCTCTTGCTATGCAAAGAGAAAAGGTTGCAGAGTTGCTTAAGGAAAACGGACTGACTCCTGTTCCTGCGGCATGAGTTACACCCCAAGCAAACCGCATAATGTGTTTTATTTACGAAACACAAGCAGGGGTTTTGTAAATTTGATTATGCGGTAAGGTAGTTACACCACCCGTCGTAGTTTACATATTCTATCCCAATAAAGAAAACGGGTGGTAACACCTTAAAATTGATTTTAAAGAACGGACCACAATCGTGACAGAGACAGTAGCAATTTATTTTTCAAGGTAAGGTATTTACCCACCCTGAATCAATAAAACGCAAATGCTACAAACGTGACGGTAAGATAAAACCTTAGAATGCGATTTTGCATGCGAATAGTCCTAAGAATTTAAGAAAAATTTGAGGTTAAGTTTCGTGGGTAATATAGTTTGACCTCTGCAAAAAACAGATGCTGATTGCATAGAAAATTTAAGGGGTTTTAAGGCGTATTTGAAGAAAGAAAGCCTGCGGCAAGGGGTTTACACTACCCAAGGCATAAAAACCTCTTGTACAAGGGGTTTTGCAGCTATTGTAAAGCACAGAATCGATTCTAATAGCTGATGGCAACGATGCACCGGTAGATTTGAAGGTAAAACTTATCTCGGTAAGGTAGTTTAACCTCCGAGAAAATATATGTCCTAAAGAAACAGGTAAAACGATGAGCCTGAAGCAAGGTTGATTATATATGCAAAATTACAAATAAACGCAGCATGAAAAAACAGGTTTTGGGGCGCCCCTTTCCGAACGAAAAATGAACGGAATAAATTGAAGCAGGAAAAAGCACTGGTGTCGTAGAATGCCTCCAGTGCGGTCAAACACCGACCGGCAGTGCCGTTCGGGGTGGTGCTGAAAAAGGGGTGTTGGTGCTGTTTTGGTGAAAGTGACTTAGTTTTTGCGATGGTTGAGCCATTCAGGTGGTGTTTTTGGCGGTGTCGAAAATTATGGTTTTTTTAATGTTTTTGTGTGCTATTATGCCACAAAACCGCACGGTCAAGGGATTTACAGCGTGTGCTGAATTTTAATTATCAACAAAGGAGAACTTTCAATGGGAAAACACAAAAATGGAAGGCAATTAAGTGTATGGATTAGCGATGAATTATACAAGGAATGTGAGCAGAATCGTATCAGAAGCCAGAGAGAAATCAATAAAACAGATTATGTAACCGCAGCCCTTGAGTTCTATAACAAACACTTAAAAGATGAAACAACTATGGAATACATAAGCGAGAATGTGTTGGGCGAACTATATAATAAGCTGCAAAATATGGAAGATAAAATCTGTAAGAAGATAACCACATCAGTTATTGAACCTGACAAAATGAGAGTTGTTCTTAAAATGTCATATGGTATTGAGTGGGAAGATTTTCTTGAAAAATATCTCCTCATATGTAAGCGATAATGCTACAAGAATTTGTATTATGTCACAGGTGAATTTACCTCTGCTGAGTATACCGGCAGAGGTAAATTTTTCTGCCATCACAGTTGAATTAAAATGAATTATAATTGCAATTTTTGATTAAAATTGTAGTCATAAATTATATGAAATCCAGTTGTTTTTTATATCGGGCGTATCAAAAATTAATATGCTGGAAACAAAGAAAAGACATCGAAAATTACTTCGTAGACTTATCAAAATTTCTGTGGTATGCTTTGTCTCGCAAGGAGGTGAATAAATATGGCGAAGCATACAAATGACTTAAGGCGATTGTTAATTCCGTTTGTGAATTAGCAGTCGCCTTTTGAAATTAATACACTGAAACATTGACAACTCTTATATATTTTATCATTGGTGGTAAAATAAAATCAAAGGAGTTGTTGAATCATGAATGAAATTACTAAACGCACTATTGAAGACTACAAAAATTATTTAATCGAGGAAGAAAAATGCTCTGTCACTATCGAAAAATATATCCGTGACATCACTGCATTTATAAATTGGACAGACGGAAATGAAATCACAAAAACACTTGTGCTTGAATACAAAAGCATGCTCACACAGCAGTATGCCCCGGCAAGTGTAAATTCTGTACTGTCCTCTCTAAATGGATACTTCAATTACATTGAAAGATATGACCTCAAGGTCAAGAACTTAAAAGTGCAAAGACAAATCTTCTGTCAAAGTGAAAAAGAACTTACAAAAGCTGAATATGAAAGACTATTGAAAGCGGCAAAGAGTAAAAAGAACGAGCGCCTATACCTAATTATGCAGACGATATGTGCCACAGGGATTCGTGTAAGTGAATTAAAATATGTAGATGTAAATTCCGTCATGACAGGTCAAGCGCAGGTTAGGTTGAAAGGCAAAATACGAATGATAATTCTGCCGAAAGAATTGTGTGCTCTCCTTAAGAAATATATAAAGGAAAAGCATATCACTTCGGGGAGCGTATTTGTAACAAGAAAAGGTCAGCCTGTGGATCGGCATTCAATATGGAAATCTATGAAACAGTTATGTGAAACCGCCGGAGTATCTAAAGAAAAAGTATTTCCACATAACCTCCGCCATCTGTTCGCACGAACATATTACTCACTGCAAAAAGATATCGTTCGCCTAGCGGATATACTCGGCCACTCAAGCATAAACACTACCAGAATTTATACCATAGAAAATGGCTCAACCCATCGCAGACAAATGCAAAAAATGGGACTCGTGCGGATGCAAAATTAAAAAACCACATAATCAGCATTATGTGGCAAAA
>SVJI01000137.1 GCA_015069065.1 Oscillospiraceae bacterium
AGGCTTCTTATAATTGTTTTTTACGGCTGCCTCTGCGAGGGAGTAGAGAGTATCTGTTACCGCTATTGCATGGGCGGTTTTTTCTATTCTCTCAAGCTGCTCACAAACCTTTGCACGGACGCTTTGGAAAGTTTCATATTCCAGTGCGACAAGCTTTTCGGAAGCACCTAAAACCGTACTTTCGATTTCTTTAAGCTCTGCAGTAATGTAGCGCTCTCCGTTGGTAATCGTCTGCTTGCGCACATAATCATCCGGCACCTTGGAAAGATTTGAGGAGGAAACCTCGATATAGTAACCGAAAACCTTATTAAATTTAACCTTGAGATTTTTTATGCCTGTGCGCTCGCGCTCACGCGCCTCAAGCTCTGTAATAAAACTGCTACCGCCCTTTGTTATGGAGCGCAGATTATCAATTTCTTCCATAAAACCGTCGCGGATTATACCGCCCTCACGCAGTGATATCGGAGGTTCGGGCATAATTGCACGGCTTAAAAGGTCGCACAAATCGTCCAACGTGTCAAGCCTTGCCGCCTGAACACTGAGAATGGTGCTGCGCAGTGAGCAAAGAATTTTTGACAAAAACGGAAGCTTTTCAAAGGAGGAACACAGGGCGCTTAAATCGCGCGCGTTTGCCGTGCCTACTGATACACGGCTCATAAGCCGCTCAATATCGTTAACGCCTGTAAGTGCCTCTGCCAAATCCTCACGCACCGAGATGGAGGATACAAGCTCCTCTACACCGCATAGCCTGTTGTTGATTGATGCAGCATTTACAAGGGGTCTGAGAATCCACTGCTTAAGCATCCGGAGCCCCATTGAGGTTTTAGTATGGTCAAGCACCCACAAAAGACTGCCGCGCTTTGACTTGTCACGCATGGTTTCCACAAGCTCTAAATTGCGTATGGTGGATGCATCCAGCTCCACAAATTCCTGTGATGTATAGATATTTATAGTGTGTATGTGCGACATCCTTGACTTTTGTGTTTCGAGGATATAGCTGATAAGGGCAGCGGTGGATATAGAGAGAAGTCTCTCTGTAATGTCACTGCTGTTTTTAAGCTGTCCTGAAAGAAGCTCGCGGGAGTTTTTCTCAATATCCTCGTAATCATATGTGAAAGCAAGCGCATCTGTGCGCGCTGAAATATACTCTGTCAGCTTCTTGTTTTCGTGTGATGTTCCGCCCAGTGCTATCTCTACAGGAGAGAAACGTGCCAGCTCGTTCACAAGCTTGTCACAGGAAATGTCATCATAAAGAGTTGTTCCCAAAAGCTCTCCTGTAGAAACGTCTGCAAATGTAACGGCGCAGTCATTTCCAACACGGCATACAGATGCCATATAGTTCGTCTTTCTGGAGTTTAGCAGTGCGTCGTCGAGTATAGTGCCGGGCGTAACTATCCGTATAATATCCCTTTTTACAATGCCCTTGACATTTTTGGGGTTTTCCATCTGCTCGCATATCGCAACCTTGTGCCCTTTTGCGACAAGACGTGCTATATATGAGTCTGCCGCATGAAAAGGAACTCCGCACATCGGTGCGCGCTCCTCCTGGCCGCAGTCTCTGCCTGTAAGGGTTATTTCAAGGTCCTTTGAGGCAACGATTGCATCCTCAAAAAACATTTCATAGAAATCACCCAGACGAAACATCAGTATAGCGTCGGGGCATTGCTCTTTTATTTGGGTGTATTGCTTCATCATAGGAGTAAGTTCTGCCACATTCACTCCTCCTTTGTCATCGTATTTTAGTGGCAATCTCCGCCGCAGGAAGAACAGTTTCCGCTGCAACCACTGGGCATTTTGCCTGTGATATGGAACGAAATAATATTATTCATCTGGTCGATTATAGCCTGAAATGTACGCTGTGCGTTGATATATGCAGTGATAGCGTCATTAGTTGTCATTTTTTCATATGCTGTTTCAAGCTCCTCGCGGATTTGTGCGATTCTCTCTTCAGAAACATCGCCTTTCTGGATTTCTGCAGCCAGTCTTGAACGGACATCGCTGTATTCCTTTAAAAGAGTGAGGGCATTTTCGTCTTGCTCCTGTGCAAGCTCTGCTGCCTTAAGCTCTTTGTACTCTGCACTTTCAATAATTGCTTCGCCAAGCTCACGTGCTTTTTCAAAAATTTCTGCCATTGTTTTTTACCATCCTTTTTTAATATCTTTTTAAA
Source organism: Oscillospiraceae bacterium (assembly GCA_015069065.1). Classification (GTDB taxonomy): domain Bacteria; phylum Bacillota; class Clostridia; order UMGS1883; family UMGS1883; genus UMGS1883. Next base: position 2,168 of record SVJI01000137.1, read on the forward strand.
CAAGCTCTCCGTAGAGAATCCATGTTTGTGCCTTTGTTATCTTAACATCTGTAAATGTGCCGATAAGCGATTCGTCGCCTTTGAAATTTACGATTTTGTTTGCATAGTTTCTGCCGGTAAGCATTTGCGGGTCGGTTTTACTCTGCCCCTCAACCAGAACGGTTTCGATTCTGCCCTCATGGCGTATATTACGCCGTGCGCTTATATCGTTCTGCACCCTCAAAAGCTCCTGAAAGCGTGCGTCAATCTCTTCCTCGGAGGCAACACTTTCCATCTGGGCGGCACGTGTGCCGTCGCGCCGAGAGTATATGAAGGAGAAGATACTGTCATACTCCACTTCCTCTAAAAGAGAAAGTGTGTCCAGAAAATCCTCCTGTGTTTCTGTGGGGAAGCCCACGATAATATCTGTCGTGAGTCCTATATCAGGCATCAGCTCTTTTGCAAGACGCACCGTTTCAAGGTATTTTTCCCTGTCATAGACGCGGTTCATGTCCTTTAAAACCTTATCACTGCCCGACTGCAGCGGAAGATGCAGCTGCTTACAAATCTTCTCCTGCTCTGCCATGGTTCTGAGAAGCAGGGGAGAGATATCCTTGGGGTGGCTTGACATAAAGCGTATCCGCTCTATCCCATCTATACGGCAAACCTTTTCCAGAAGCTTTGCAAAGGCATCTGTTTCACCCCGGTCTTTTCCGTATGAGTTCACATTTTGTCCCAGAAGCATTACTTCCTTAACGCCTGTTTCTGCAAGTGATTCTATTTCGCTGAGGATATCTTCCTCTCTGCGGCTTCTTTCCCTGCCCCTTACATAAGGAACAATGCAGTAAGAGCAGAAGTTGTTACAGCCGTACATCACGGATACAAACGCTTTTACTCCGCCGTCATAATTTACAGGAAGCCCCTCTGCGATTACGCCGCTTCCTGAAATGTCTAAAATCTTTTCACGCTTTTCCATGACCTCTGACAATAGGGAGGGGAATTTCCAAAGAGTATGTGTGCCGAAAATCATATCCACATGGCGGTATTTACTGCGAATCCGTTTTGCGATATGCTCCTGCTGCACCATACATCCGCATATTCCTATGATAAGAGACGGCTTTTTCTCTTTCAGGTGCTTAAGCGCCCCCAAGTTTCCGTAAACCCTAGATTGTGCATTCTCGCGGATAGCACAGGTGTTAAAAATGATAACGTCTGCCTGATTTCTATTATCTGTCAGGGTAAAGCCCATGTCAAGAAGCATTCCCTCTATTCTCTGGGAATCGTTTACATTCTGCTGACAGCCGTAGGTTTCCACCATGGCGCAGGCAGGGCTTTGGGAAAGAGCGACCTTTATTGAATTTATAACATCCCGCTGGAGCTGTATCTCCTCGGGAGAGATATATACATTGTTTTGTGTCAATTAAGCTCGTCCAATCGTTCAAAAATTAAATAAAGTGTACTCCAGTATAAGAGTACACTTTATTATATAATATTTACGCTTAAAAGTCAAAGGAAAAACCACAGTTTTAAAGACTTTTTTAGAGGCGTTTTATAGCCTCGCAAATAATGTCAAAGTTTATATCTATACTGCGCCAGCTCCAGAACTCATCAGGTGCGTGCATGGTTTCAGGCTCGTCGGGCAACATCGCGCCGAAAGCCACACAGTTTTTAAAAGCTTTGGCATATGTTCCGCCGCCGATTGCAACTGGAGGAGCAGTATCACCTGTACGCTCGGTATAAATCTGTGAAAGAGTTTTTAC
>SVJI01000138.1 GCA_015069065.1 Oscillospiraceae bacterium
AACTGAGGTTTTCCTCGATGACGGCACATTTGCCGTAGCTGCTGTCCCCTCAGGAGCCTCTACAGGCGCATTTGAAGCGTTTGAGCTGAGAGATAAGGATAAATCCCGCTATGGTGGAAAAGGCGTTCTCAAGGCGGTACACAACGTAAACGGCATAATAAATGATGAGCTTAAAGGTCTTAACCCTTTTAATCAAAGAAAAATTGACGCACTTTTGTGCAGCCTTGATTCAAGCGAGAACAAATCAAAGCTCGGTGCTAATGCCATCCTGAGTGTTTCACTTGCGGTTGCAAAGGCGGCGGCAAACTCTCTGGGAATAAGCCTCTACCGATATATCGGTGGGACAAATGCCTGCAGATTGCCTATGCCGATGATGAATATTATTAACGGCGGTAAACACGCAGGAAACTCTATCTGCTGTCAGGAATTTATGATAATGCCTGCAGGCAGCGAAAGCTTTTCCGAGGGACTAAGGCACTGCGTAGAGGTTTTCCACACCCTTGCCACAGTGTTGAAAGAAAAAGGCTACTCCACTGCCGTTGGTGATGAGGGTGGCTTTGCTCCTGATTTCCCCAATGATGAAGAAGCTTTAAAGGCGATATGTGCCGCTATCGAAAAAGCAGGCTTTAAACCGGGTGACGATTTTAAAATCGCGCTCGACCCTGCAACTACTGAAATGTACGAGGCAGCTAAAAAAGAGGGCAAAGAGGGCAGTTACTACTTCTGGAAACAGGGGAATTTCCTTACTCAGCAGGAAATGATAGACTTCTGGGCAGACTGGGCATCACGCTACCCCATATTCTCAATTGAGGATGCCATGAGTGAAGAGGACTGGGAGGGCTGGCAGAATATAACACGCAGTCTTGGCAAGAAAATTCAGCTCGTAGGTGACGACCTCTTTGTTACAAACAGTAAGCGTCTGCAAAAGGGAATCGACCTCGGTGCAGGTAATGCCATACTGGTTAAGGTTAATCAAATCGGCACACTGACCGAGGCACTCAATGCAATCGAACTGGCAAAGCGCAGCGGCTACAACTCGATTATTTCCCACCGCAGCGGTGAAACTGAAGACACCACCATTGCCGATATCGCTGTTGCCGTAAATTCAGGTCAGATTAAGACAGGCGCCCCCTCCAGAACAGACAGAACGTGTAAATATAACCGACTTCTCCGCATCGAGGAGGAACTTTCCTCACAAGCTTTATTTTAAAATCAAGGGGAGTTGTAAAAAAATCACTTTTTTTACAACTCCCTTGTTTCAGGGGATAGGAAAAAAAGATTCAGAACGAACAAACATCCCCTTTTATACCTCAATTTTGCCCAGTGCTTTCTTCTCAATTCTTGAGACATATGAACGGCTGATTCCCAGTGCCTTTGCCACTTCCCTCTGGGTAAGCGGTTTTACACCGCACAGACCGTACCGCAATTGTATAATCTGCTGTTCCCGCTCTGCAAGGGTTGAGCGGATGCTCTTATACAGCCGTGCAACCATATTCTCGCGGTCCATTCTGTCGCAAATATCCTCGTTATCACTGGGCAGTACATCCATCAGTGAAACTTCGTTACCCTCACTGTCAAAACCAATGGGGTCATTAAGGGATACCTGATTGGCAAACTTCTTATCATGGCGAATTGACATCAGAATTTCATTTTCCACGCACCTTGCGACATATGTAGCCAGCTTGGTTTTTTTGTCTGTATTAAAAGAGGATATCCCCTTGATAAGACCTATCGTACCGATAGAAATCAGGTCATCGTTCTCTCCGGCGGCAGAATATTTTTTAACAATATGGGCAACCAGTCGGAGATTTCTCTCTATCAGGATATTTCTCGCCTCTTCGCTTCCGTTCTTAAACTCCTGAAGATAGTATGCCTCCTGTGTTTCTGTAAGCGGTTCGGGAAAGCTTCCTGAATGAAGCATCCAGATACTGCCTGTTCCAAGGTATTTTTTAAAAATATTCCGCAGCAAAAGAACACCTCCGAAAAATAATCACAATACAACTATATTCATTTTTTGTTTTTTTGTGCATGTACCAGATTTTTTTGTTATATTTAAGGATATTTGCATTTTTATACAAAGAAAAAGCGCAGCAGCTATAAAACTGCTACGCTTAATTCTCTAATGTGTTACATTTTCTCAACTATTTTTTTCTTTAAAATATGCCACAATGTCCCCTGCGTTCTTAAGACTTATCCCCTTGACCTCGGAAAGCTCCTGCGCAGTTGCGGACTTAATTTTCGCTATGCTTTTAAAATGGGAAAGCAACGCTGTACGTTTCTGCTTACCTATTCCGTCAATTTTTTCCAGTTCGCTTTCCATGGCATTCTTACGATGCAGCGAGCGATGATAGCTGATTGCAAAGCGATGTACCTCATCCTGAATATTTGTTATCAGGTGAAACACCGAGCCTGTAGGATTAAGATATACCTCCCCATTCTCCGAAAGGAGTGCCCTTGTACGGTGCTTATCGTCCTTAACCATACCGAAAACAGGAATATCTACCTCAAGCTCGTTAAAAAGTGTCTTTATGGCATTGAGCTGTCCTTTTCCACCGTCAAGCAATATAAGGTCGGGGAGCTTGCTGAATTTACTGTCGCCCTCGCGCATTTCATGAGTCAGTCTGCGGTAAAGCACCTCCCTGAGGGACGCGGTATCATTCGCACCCTCAACTGTTTTTATCTTAAATCTGCGGTATTCTTTTTTGGAGCTTTTTCCGTTTTCAAAAACGACCATGGAGGCAACGCTGTCACTTCCTGAAATATGCGAAATATCATACGATTCGATTCTGTCAGGGATAACCTCGAGTCCCAAAACCTGTGCAAGCTCTGTAACAGACTTACGCCTGAGAGTTTCCTTTATCTGCACGGTTTTGTAATTCTCTATATTTTTAAGGGCGTTATTGTATGCCATGTCCACCGTTTTCTTATTATCCCCGCGTGAGGGAACTTTAATATAAACACGCTTTCCTGCCCGCTCTCCTAAAAGAGTTTCCTGCGCCTCTAAGTCATCGATATAGTGCGACAATAATATTGTCTTTGGTATATAATTATCACGCGAATAAAACGCCGACACAAATTCAGACAAAATCTGCCTGCAATCCTGATTTATACCTGCCGACAAATCGAAGCTGTCACGCCCGATAAGCCTTCCACCGCGGATATAGAAAACCTCTGCGGAGGAAAGGGAGTCCTGTGCAGCAACGGCAATGACATCAATATCCCCGACACTGTCTGTAATAACCTTTTGCTGCTCTCCGAGCCGTTTTACGGATGCCGCACGGTCACGCAGCAGCGCCGCCCGCTCAAATTCCAGATTTTCCGAAGCCTCCAGCATTTCCTGTTCCAGACCTTTGACAACCTCTTCATCCTTACCCTCGAGGAATCGAACAATGCTTTTAAATATTTTTTTGGACTCTGCGGGGGAAACATTCCCCTGACATATTCCGCTGCAGCGCCCCATTGAATAGTAAAGGCATGGTCTGTCCTTTTTCAGGTCACGCGGAAAGTGTTTCGAGCAATGCGGCAGAAGAAATATATTCTTAAGCAGCTCCATAGTTTCCTTTATCGAATAACCACTGGGATAAGGCCCGAAATATTTCGCACCGTCATTTTCTATCCTGCGGACAAAAAGCATCCTCGGGTATTCCTCATTGAGTGTGATTTTGATATACGGATAATGCTTATCATCCTTTAGAAGGATATTATACCGCGGTTTATTTTCCTTAATGAGGTTTGACTCGAGAACGAGTGCCTCCATCTCGCTGTCGCATATGATGTAATCCAAATCGGCTATTTTTGATACCATGACCGCAGTCTTTATGCTATGATTGGCACTACTTTGAAAATACTGCCGTACACGGTTTCTAAGT
>SVJI01000139.1 GCA_015069065.1 Oscillospiraceae bacterium
GATATCGGGCTTTGAGGGAACGGTTTTCATTATCAGCCATGACCGATACCTGATTAACAAAATGGCAGATAAAATTCTGGCATTTGAGAACGGCACGGTTAATTGTTATAACATGAATTATGAAGATTACTTAAATAAAATTGTTGCAAATGTTCGGGATGTCAGTCAAGTGACGGAAAAGACTAAGAAAGAACCCAATGACTATCAGAAACAAAAGCAGCTCCAGTCAGAAAGGCGTAAACTTGAGGGAAAAATTAAGCGATGCGAAGAAACCATCGATTTATGTGAAAAGGAAGTACAGCGCCTGAATGATGAAATCAATGCCGCAGGAAGTGATTATGAAAAAATCACCAAGCTGAGTAGCGAGCTTTCTTTAAAGGAAGAGGAGCAGATGTCACTTATGGAGGAATGGGAGGCTCTTAATACGGAGCTTGAAAAATTATGAAAGTTTTTATAGATGCAGACGGTTGTCCCGTTGTAAACGAAACGGTTTTTCTATGTCGTGAATTTTGTGTTCAGTGCATTATAATATGTGATACCTCTCACCAAATTGAAAGGGAGGGGGCAGAGACTCTGGTGGTTGAAAAGGGGGCAGACAGTGCAGATTTTAAGCTCGTAAACCTTTTATCACGCGGGGACATTGCGGTAACACAAGACTATGCGTTAGCCGCCATGGGACTATCGCGCGGGGCACGAATAATAAATCAGAACGGCATGGAATATACTGATGGGAATATAGATTCGCTGCTCATGAGTAGATTTATAGCCAAAAAAATCCGTAACAGCGGCGGCAGGCTTAAAGGTCCTGCCAAACGCACGGCGGAGCAGACAGAGCGTTTTGAAAAAAAGCTAAGAGAAATGTTGGAGGAACAGCGATGAAAATAATTGCAGCTACAAAAAATAAAAATAAACTTCGGGAATTTGGTCAGATTCTTCAGGGCTTTGAAATAATAAGTCAGGAAGAGGCAGGGGTAGACATCGACGTTGAAGAAACAGGTACTACTTTCGAGGAAAATTCCATGCTCAAGGCAAAGGCTATTTTTGACGCAACGGGAATTGCAGCCATTGCCGATGACAGCGGACTTTGCGTAGACGCCCTTGACGGTACGCCGGGAGTTTTCAGTGCCCGATATGGAGGAGAGGGTTATGATGATGCAGGCAGAGTCGGGCTTCTTCTTGAAAACATGAAAAGCGTGCCGGATGAAAAAAGAGGGGCACGGTTTGTATGTGCAATAACCCTTGTTGATAAGAATGGTATAATAACCGCACGCGGCGAGTGTGGGGGCAAAATAGCCTATGCTCCTCGCGGAGAGAATGGTTTTGGCTACGACCCTGTATTTTTTGTGGAACAATTTGGTAAAACCATGGCGGAGATTTCCCCCGAAGAAAAAAACCAAATCAGCCATAGGGGAAAGGCACTTGAAATCTTTTCAAAAAAACTTGAAAATAAAGAATATAAATAATACAAGGTGTCACAACAAAGTGACACCCTGTATTAAAATTCATGGTCAAGGAGGACATGTGCCTCCGCAGACCATTCCTTGCGGAGTTGCGAGTCGCATCGCTATGCGATGCACGACGGCGCGAGCGCACAACTCCTGAATGCTCGAAAGAAAACGGTGGAATCACCTTTTCTTTCGAAAGCAAAGCGTTGCTTTGCGCCTTTAGCAGCCGCAACCGCAATCGTTGCCGCCGTTATTGCCGCAGAGGCAGTTAAGGATAACTACGATAACGATAATCCAGAGAATCCATTCGCAACCGTAACCATTGTTATTATTTCCAAAGCACATAAAAGTAGCTCCTTTCGATTTTTTGTATATATATTAAGTAGGTCGCCCTACAATATCAATTTATGAATATACATTAAAAAATGTTTCTGAGTTTTATGATTATTTAAAAAAATTTGGGAAACACTAACCGCATATTCCAAATAAAGAAAGGAACTGAATCAATGAAAAGACTTATCTGTTTAATGGCTGCACTTATGATGCTTACGTTTACCGGATGCGGCAGAAACAACACAAAAGAGGATAATACCACTACCGACAACGGCGTTGTTCAGGATAATGACGGTATTATCGATGATAATGATAATTCAACCAACGAAGACGGCGGCATTGTAAACGATGCGGCAGACGGAGCACAGGATGTCGTTGACGGTGCAGCTGATGCTGTTGATGATGCAGTGGGCGGTGTTGAAAATGCTGTCGATGATATGACGGACGGCAATAAGGCGGATAACAACACCACTGCAAATAATACAAGCAGTAAGTAAAAAAGCGGGGGAATCCCCCGCACTTACATATAAGGGAGGAATGAACGTATGATTAAAACCGAGATTAAACGCGGAATAAATCTTTATACGGTTAAAGATAAAAAATTTAAGGCATTCAGAGCCTGCGTACTTATTCACAGACCGCTCAGACGGGAAGAGGTTACTCTCAATGCACTGACAGCGGCGGTGGTCAGAATGCAGAGCGAAAATTTCCCCGATGCACAGAAAATTTCAGAGGAGCTTGAAAACCTTTACGGCGGACAGATGATTGCCAGAGCCAGTAAATATGGCGAGAGACAGATTCTTAAAATCGGTGTACAGTCCGTTTGTGATGATGCATTGCCTGAAAAAGGTAATTTTGACAGGGCGATGAAGCTTCTTCGTGATATTGCCTTTTTTGCAGGGGATGGAAACGGCTTTTCAGATAATGTAGTAGATATTGAGAAGAAAAACATTGCCGATGAAATTCTCGCTCAGAAAAACGACAAGCGTACTTACAGTGTACTGAGATTACAGGAGGAAATGTGTAAGGATGAGCCTTATGGAATAAATCCCATGGGCTATATTGACGAGCTTGAAAAAATCAGCAGTGAAACGCTCTATTCTCACTACAAAAAAATTATTGCCGAGAGCCGTATAGATATTATTTTCAGCGGTAATTTTAATGAGGATGAGGCACTTGTTGCAGCCAAAAACTTTGCAGATGAACTTTCTGAAAGGGATGGCGTAAAGATAGGGGAAATTTATAAGGCTCCGCGTAGTCAGGTGAAAGAAATCACAGATAAAATGGATGTTACTCAGGGTAAGCTATGTATGGGCTTCAGATGCAAAGAGGGACTGTCTAAAGAAATGTATCCTGCAGCGGTGGTTTATAACAGTATGTTTGGCGGCAGTGCAGTAAGTAAGCTCTTTAACAATGTGCGTGAAAAGCTTAGTCTGTGCTACTATGTTTCAAGTAATATCGACAGACTGAAAGAAATCATGATGGTCAGAAGCGGTGTTGAATTTGATAAATTCAAGACAGCGTATGACGAAATAATGGCACAACAGCAGATGATGGCAGACGGTGATTTCACCGAGGAAGAGATAGAGAACGCAAAAAAGCAGCTTGTAGGTGCGTATGAATCAAACCTTGACAGTATTGCTGCCATGGCAGAATATTATACTATGCAGTTGCTTTTGGGAACGGATATGGAAATTCGTGAAATGACTGAAAAAATCAATGCCGTTACGCGTGAGGAAATTATCGAAATAGCAAAGGGTATGCAGCTTGATACTGTGTATTACCTTGACAAGGAATAAGGAGGCGGAATTATGAATTTTACAAAGAGATATTACGATGCGATTGATGAAACCGTATATTCCGCCACACATGAAAGCGGACTTAAGGTTATACTTATTAAAAAAGCGGGATTCAAAAAAAGCTATGCTACATTTAGCACAAAGTACGGCTCGATAAATACCGAGTTTGTGGTACCGGGGGAACAGCAGTCTACCAAGGTTATTGACGGAGTGGCACATTTTCTTGAGCATAAG
>SVJI01000140.1 GCA_015069065.1 Oscillospiraceae bacterium
GTATATGCTGCCTGCACTTTTATTGATGGCGTTAATCAACCCCGCCTTTAATCATGAGGGGGTAACAATACTTTATTATCTGCCGGGCGGCAATCCGCTGACACTTGAATCTGTGTATTACGGATTTTTGTCAGCCACAATGATTATAAGCGTGATACTCTTCTTTTCATGCTTTAACGAGGTTATGACGAGCGACAAAATCATTTATCTTTTCGGCAGAATCATACCATCCTTATCGCTTATATTTTCAATGACGCTTCGGTTTATACCAAGGTTTACCCAGCAGCTAAAAATAACTGTAAACAGCCAGAAATGCATCGGCAGAGATGTGCGGGGCGGAGGTATCATTAAACGGGTGAAAAGTGGTATATCCATTCTTTCAATAATAATCACATGGAGTCTTGAAAATGCCATAGATACCTCCGATTCCATGAAATCGCGTGGGTATGGCCTAAAAGGCAGAACGGCATTTTCAATATATTCATTTTCAAAGAGAGATGCAAAGGTTTTGTCAGTAATTTTACTGTTAGCGACCTATGTGATTATCGGGAGTATCATGGGAGAAACTTATTTTAACTGTTTCCCATTCATACAAACTGCTGATTTCTCAATCTACGGACTGTCTGTATTTGCAGCTTATTTTACCTTGCTTTCTATACCGATTATAATTGAAATTTCGGAGGTGATAAAATGGAAATCTATACACTCAGAGATTTGAGCTTTACATACCCCGACAGGGATACAGAGGCTCTTAAGAATATAAATCTCTCCATAAAGGCAGGGGAGTTTGTTCTCCTGTGTGGAAAATCGGGCTGCGGAAAAACTACGCTCCTACGACTTTTAAAATCCTCTTTATCGCCTTTTGGTAAATTGGGCGGAGAAATTATATATAACAATCGTCCCATAGCCGAGGTTGATGATAAAACACAGGCAAGCCAAATCGGATTTGTATTGCAAAGCCCTGATAACCAGATTGTCACGGATAAGGTATGGCACGAGATGGCTTTTGGTCTGGAAAGTCTGGGATATAAAACCCACGAAATCAGGACAAGGGTTTGCGAAATGGCGTCTTTTTTCGGGATACAGAATTGGTTTTACGAAAAAGTAACAGAGCTTTCAGGCGGACAGAAACAGCTTCTTAATCTCGCATCGGTTATGGTAATGCAGCCGGAGGTTTTAATTTTGGACGAGCCGACAAGTCAGCTTGACCCGATTGCTGCAGCCGAATTTTTAAAAACACTGAAGAAAATCAACGATGAACTGGGCACAACAATTATTCTTACCGAACACCGTCTGGAGGAAGTTTTTCCTGTTTCAGACAGAGTCGTTGTTATTGATAACGGAGAAATCATTGCAGATGATACACCAAGGGATGTAGGCAGAATATTAAATGAACTGAATCACGATATGTACGATGCACTTCCCACACCGATACGTGTTTTCGGGCAACTAGAAGATTGTAAAGCTGTTCCCCTTACTATCCGTGAGGGTAAAATGCAGCTTCTGGAATATTCAAAAGAGCACAGTGCAGACAAAGGCTTAATCCCAAAGGATAAAGAGCCTGTAAAAACTACACCTGTAATCGAGGTAAAAGGTGCATATTTCAGGTATGAAAAAAATCTGCCTGATGTTGTAAAGGGTTTAAACTTGACAGTTAATAAAGGGGAGTTTTTTGCAATTCTCGGGGGTAACGGAACAGGTAAGACCACCGCGGTTTCTTTAATATCGGGAATACACTCTCTGCAGCGTGGTAAAATCAATATAAACGGGTGTGACATATCTAAAACGAAAAATCTGTATGACGGACTTATTGGCGTTCTTCCGCAAAATCCCCAAACTCTGTTTGCGAAGAAAACGGTATATCTTGATTTGTTGGATATGACAGATAAAAATTTGCCTGAAAGTGAAAGAGAAAAAGAGCTTAGAAGAATTGCACTGCTTTGCAGAATTGAAAATCTGCTTGAATACCATCCCTACGATTTGTCAGGTGGAGAACAGCAAAGGACAGCTCTTGCGATGGTGCTTTTGCGCAGACCGCAAATACTTATTTTAGATGAGCCGACAAAGGGAATGGATGCACATTTTAAGATGGAATTTGCAGACATTCTTATGGACTTAAAAGCAAACGGAGTTACCATCCTTATGGTGTCGCACGATATAGAATTTTGCGCGGAGTTTGCAGACCGCTGTGCCATGTTTTTTGACGGAAGCATTACATCAGCAGGAACACCAAGAGAGTTTTTTTGTGGAAACAGCTTCTATACCACAAGTGCAAACCGCATGGCACGAAAGCTGCTGCCAAATGCAATTCTGGCAGATGATATAATCCGTGCATTCGGCAGAAAATCTAAGCCGAGACAGAAAAAGGAAAGGGGAATATATACACCAATCCAAAAACCAAAGACCGAGAAAAAGGATAAAGAAATTAAAATATCACAGATGCAAACATCCCAAAGAGAAAGCAAACTGACAAAGAGAACATTGGCAGCACTACTCTCTATACTCTTAGCAATACCGCTTACAATATATTTTGGTATCTACTATTTAGATGACAGAAAGTATTACTTTATAAGCCTGCTCGTCATACTTGAAGCAATGCTGCCGTTTTGTATGGCTTTTGAAAAAAGAAAGCCGCGGGCGCGGGAAATAGTAATCATAAGCGTTTTGTGCGCTCTGGCAGTTGCAGGCAGAACAGCGTTTTTCATGCTGCCCGAGTTTAAGCCTGTTGCCGCGCTTGTAATTATATCGGGAATATGCTTTGGCGGAGAGACAGGCTTTCTGGTCGGGAGTATTACAGGCTTCGTCTCAAACTTTGTGTTCGGTCAAGGACCGTGGACACCTTGGCAGATGTTTTCCTTCGGCATAATCGGCTTTGTTTCAGGGGTGCTTTTTAAAAAAGGCTTTCCGCGCAAAACGAAGGTTTCCTTGTCGGTATTTGGATTTTGGGTAACACTGATTCTCTACGGCGGTATTATGAACACCGCAGCAGTTCTTATGATGACAACCTCTCCAAGTGCGGATATGCTGAAAACTGCATATATAATGGGATTTCCCGTTGATTTAGTCCATGCACTTTCAACCGCTTTTTTTCTTTGGTTTATCGCTGAACCTATGCTGGATAAATTGGAGAGGGTTAAGATTAAATACGGATTGACAGTCAGATAACTGTTTTTAGACAGACTTTCTGAAATCTATGACTTTTTACTTGTATTTGTGTGGCTTTTCTGATATAATGACTCAATAATATAAAGCACATATTTTTTTAAAGGAGAAATTTCATGAAAAGAGAGAAGTTTTCGTCAAGAATAGGTTTCATACTTATTTCCGCAGGCTGTGCAATCGGTCTTGGTAATGTATGGAGATTTCCCTACATTGTAGGACAGTACGGCGGTGCGGCATTTATTTTGATTTATCTTGCATTTTTGCTGATATTTGGTTTGCCTATTATGACCATGGAATTTTCAGTGGGAAGAGCAAGTCAGAAAAGTATCGCTGAATCATTTCAGGCACTTGAGCCAAAGGGGACTAAGTGGCACTGGTTCAGTTATGTCGGCATGGCAGGTAACTATATTCTGATGATGTTTTACACTACCGTTACAGGCTGGATGTTTGCATATTTTTTAAAAATGCTGCGCGGAGATTTTGTCGGAAAGAATGTTGAGCAGGTATCTGCACAGTTTGGCGCGCTGACCTCCGATGCATGGGTGATTGTGGGCTTCATGGTGCTTTCTGTGGCTCTGGGTTTTCTTATCTGCTCATTCGGACTTGAAAAGGGTGTTGAAAAG
>SVJI01000141.1 GCA_015069065.1 Oscillospiraceae bacterium
TGCCACAAGTATTTCTGAAATGGTTATAACACCATCAGGAGCGTCGGGATTATCAACTGCTGTTATGGGGACTCTCCACATATCGTTGCCGTTTTTATCTATAGCAAACTCGCCGTTTTTAGTAGCAATTGTCACATATACTGTTTTTTCAACATAGGGAAGCACTGTCACACTAAAGCGTGAGGTAACTATGGGAGCTGATTTGAACTCTTTGTCGCAATAATCATTTAATATGCTGTCCCATACTTTTCCAAAATAGGAGGCATATCCACTTGCTTCTAAAGTGTATTCTCCTGCATTATCAACAACTACTTCAAATTCACCATCATCACCTACAGTTGTTTCAGAAATCTTCAAGCCCTCTTTATCAAAAATTTTTATAGTCGTGCCTTTTGCAAAAACTTCGCCTGAAGATGCAATTCCTTTTAGTAAAAACTCTGTTTTACTTCCCGCAACAATCGTTGTGTTGCCTTGAATATAAGTATAAACATCCGAATAGCTTTCCGTATCTCTGTAAAAATATGCCGTAATGGTATCATTTTGATTTAATGCGGTCAAAAGTGAATATACGTTTGCATCATTTAGCATATAGGCAACATTTGAGGTCTGCTCTCCCCACAATTTAGTTATAAAAGGACCGTACGAACTTGCCTCTGTCTTAAAATCAGCAGAGCCGTTTAAACTATGCTGCGTATGTACCTTTATAAACGCATCATTCAAAGTAAGGACACCGTCGCAGTCACAATCTCCTACAGAAATTTCTGCTTTATACATTTGTGTTATATTATCGCGGGAAAGTGCTACGTTGCCATCTTTGTCTATCATGGTAAACTTAACATCAATTTCCGACGGTTCTTTTTGTCCGCAAGATAAGCACTCCCCTGCAAGGTAAGTGTGAAGTGTATGTTCAGCCGCACTTGATGTAATGTTCACAGAAGCAGTTACTCCCTGATAAGATGCCGTTATAACTGCATCTCCACCGCCCACACTCCTGACAACTCCGTTTGAATCAACAATTGCCACTTTTTTATCAGAGCTTGACCATTCCCACTTCGGATTATATACTTCGCCTTTACCTATTGTTTTCTGAGGAATAACAGTAAGGGCTGCCGTTTGTTCTGCCTCGGTAAAGTTTATTGTATTATCTGCAAAATACTCACTTTCGGCAGCAATTGCAGCTTTTGTTATATACTTATTTGCACTCTGCTCTGATACTATCAGGTATTTTTCATCTTCACTTATTCCGTCCTCGGCAACTATCGAAATTTTTGCAACAATAGGTTTTATAAAACCGTTTATGTAATACCTTTCTCTATATGTATCATGATTTACGGAATATTTCTTAGGTGCTGTTGTTCCTGAACCGCAGATAATTTCAATACTCGATACAAAGCCTTCGTCTGCAACCCCTAAAAATATATTCTTTACGTCAAAATCACAGTTTTCAACATATAAAACACCGTCTTCCTCATCAGCGGCAACTGCAACATTGCTTGTAGCGGTGGCGGAATTTGATTTTCCAACCATAGCGTTAAGGGATGTGTTGTTGCTGAGGTTTTTTACAAGTACATGGGCAACACTGCTTGTCTCCGATGCTTTATCAGTACCTACAGTATTAGTTATAATAACACGATAATATGTCGTTCCGACCGCATTGGATGATGGTGCGTAGCTTGCCTCAGTTGCTCCGTTAATATCAGTAAAATCATCGCCGTCACTGCTTAATTGCCATTGATATGACAGTTCTCCCTCGGATACGGTCGCTTCTACGGTAAGCGCATCAGTTTTTTCATCCACTCCATATTTTACCCTGTCTGTCGAAAGATCGGTTATAATTGTCGGTTTTTCGCATGAAGATATTCCAAAACAAAACAAATAGCCAGATTCATTGTAACAGTATATATTCCCATCTTCGTCCATGGCATACTGTTCAAATCCTGCATAGGGATAATTAACTTTAGTATAATTTTTTGTTTCAGCAAGCATTGTTGCTTTTCCTGAATCCCCGTTATCCGTAAACATATATAAGTGACCGTTTGAACACTGGGCATATATACGAATTTGTTCGTCAAAAGCAGAAAGAATAGGCGTACCCTGCACCTTTCCGCCCCCTAAAGTTACAGCATCATATATTTTAGAGAGGTTATTTGCATTATGAACACATATTCTGCCTTGCTGTCCTGCAAGATACACTCTGCCGTTATATACAATGGGGGTTGCCACACTCTTTTGCCCTGCATCCTCATATAAATAACTGTTTTCAACAAAGTGATTATCCATAACAGCTATAGAATGGATATATGAGTTGTAAGTGTATGTAGCCCAAAAGAGTCTGCCTGTGTCAGCATCATAACACAATCCACCCTGAACATTTTTTGTTGCAGTTCGGTTTGCATCGAATATATAGCTGTCTACGACGGTATTAGTTGTATAATCAACAGCGTAAATTGTTGTTCTGGAGGCAACATAAAATAAGTCATCAACAAACGCTCCACTGCTCCAATTAAAAGTATCTCCGCCTATAGCAGTATCACCTATCTGAGTAAAGGTTACGCTTTCATTTTCCTTATCAACTTTGTAAATAAAGCCGTTACAGATAACATATCCGTCATAATACTGTATAGGGTGATATTCTCCGTATGAACCCGAAACACTTCCAAGTGCTTCTCCGTCAAGGTTATATGCAATTATACTGTCCTGTGTTGAAAGAATAAGTATTCCGTCAGCATAACAAAGATAGTCATAGTAACTTATTGTAGTACCTGCATTGTCATTTATTATGCTACCTGTACCTGTTTTAATATCTACCTTATGTAGTTTTCCTCCTCCTGTTGCATATAAATATCCATTTGCAATAACACTCTGTCCTGCATAATATGCCCCTCCTGATATTACAGAGGTATTTAATGGATATGCCCACTTCATTTCCGCCCTGTTATAAGCAGGCATCGATGCTGTTAAGGTCACATAATTATTTGCATCGTTATAGTTCATTGCACCTTTCCACGAAACGGTTGCATTTTCAGTTAAAGCGAGCGCAGGTAGTGAAACCATTGTAAAAATCATCACAATTACTAAAAAAAGTGCGGTTAATTTTTTCTGTGTCATTTTTATTGTCCTTTCTAAATTTGATTTGGTATTGCGTATTTTGGTTTTCTAATCACCTCACATACCGCAGACAATAAAAAAACCGCGGTAATTTTTAAAATTACCACAGCTGAGTTTTTCTGTGATGAATCACAATCCGGCAGAAACCGAAAACACTACCCATATGCAAAAGCACTTACGGAATAATATCAAAGCAGGTCTTGTGACTTACACCATATAGGCTAAAAGCCCGCATTTTTATACCCTGCCTTCTCAGTTTCCCAATGACTAGCTTTCGCTAACGGATATAAAAACATTCGATGCATACACCGACAGTTATCGCAGGGGATTCGCACCCCATTCCCTCTTCACCAACCATACCCAAGCAGTATGGCCGACACTTTGTGTGATTTATTTAATTTACTTGATTATTTTAGCATCTGTACTCATAAAAATCAATACAAAAAAACAACTTTTTCTATAAGAAAACAAATATTCTGACACTTTGATTTACTATTTTAAGCAAACATCCATTTAAGTACATATTGTATATACTCGTCCCAGAATGTCCAGTTATGCTCACCTGCCGATTCACGGTATGTAAAATCATATCCGAGTTTTTCAAATTTCTCCTTAAGAGAAAAGTTTGATTCATAAAGGAAATCTTCTGTTCCTACAC
>SVJI01000142.1 GCA_015069065.1 Oscillospiraceae bacterium
GGCTCGATATGTTGCTGACGCAATGAGATTTATATCATTTCGAGTTTTGAGTGAAACGAAAAACATATCGAATTTACGGAGTAAATATATCGAGCAAACTTTAGTTTGCATATCGACAAAAAATTAGTGTCATCTAAATTGTTCACTAATTTTATCGATAATGTCGAATATTATTGAAAGGGGATGTGAGTGTATTGAAAACAGAAAAATATTTATTATATCTAAAATCGTCAGAGGAAATTGTAACTGCTGATGCTAAATACCAATTCGATGAAGATAATGATTTAATAAAAGTCAAATTGGTTGTGGAAGAAAATATAATTGAAGTAGATGGCGACTGTGCAGAAAATGTTTTTAGAAAACTCTCCTCCAAATTATCTAATAAATATAAAATACACTCATGTTATACCTGTAGATACGGAAATTTTTGTCCTTATGGAGACCAAGATAATCAAATTTTTTGTATAAATGATTTTGAACCCAAATGTAAAGAAGATGTATTGTTTATATTTCAAGATGAGGAAGAGATGAAAAAACGAAGTCGTACATTATTTGATGTATGTTCAGGATTTAAACCTTGTAGTGATGATTATTGGACATATAAATAATTTTTTTGTCCCTAACTTGACAAAATCATAAAGTTTGAAATGTAAGGGATAAAATGTAGGGTTCGATGCCTACATCGAACCGAAAGTGGACAGATGTCAGCATCTGTCGCAACAAAAAATTATTTCCAACCTGATAAAATCATAGAATGAAATCAGATAGGTGTCAGGGTGATGAACCAAGTTGTATAACGCATTTGCTAAGGAGAAGGAGGTTTTGCAAATGAAATTGAAGCGTGTTTTGTCTCTGGTTGTGATTTTTGTGATGGTTCTTGCGTTCTGTCCTGCTTATTCTGCCGAAGAGCAGAGCACAAAACGCAGTGGAAAGCTGGGCGATGACATACTATGGACGGTTGAAGATGGCGTTATGACCATCTCGGGGCAAGGGGCTACATATGATTTTGAAAAATCAAGCTCCGCTTATGATTATGTTGATTCAGATATTGCAAGACAGGTATATAAGCTGATTATCGAAGAAGGTATTGCCAGAATAGGCAAAAATACTTTTAGTGGCTTTAATATACTGTCGGAAATAGCTTTCCCCAAAAGCCTTGAAGAAATAGGCGATAAAGCCTTTTGGGGAACATATGTAAAAAACATAGCTTTTCCTGAGGGCAGCTTGCTTAGAAAAATAGGCACAGAAGCCTTTAAAAACAGTGGGCGCATGGAAACTGCCGATTTATCATCCTGCCTTCAATTGGAAACACTTTCCCCGTATTCGTTCATGGAGTGCAGTGAGCTTTCAACAGTATTATTCGCTTCCAATAGCATACTTACTAAAATACCAGAGGGCGCTTTTCGAGGATGTACCTCTCTTTTAGGCGTTGTAATTCCTACAAGTGTTACCAGCATAGGCGAATATGCATTTTGGGGATGCTTTGGGCTTCATTATGTAAGCATTCCGGCTGAGGTCAGTTATATCGGGCAGAGCGTTTTTGCCGGTGCTACACCTGTGATATATGCTCCTGACGGAAGCTATGCCCAAAGCTATGCAAATAATAACTACCTCGTTTGTGTTGATGCGTCTTATGTGGAACCTGTTCCTGTTCTGTCGGGAACACTTTCAAACGGAATTACATGGAGCTATACAACCCATGGAACCCTTATGATTTCGGGAAATGGGGGTATAGAAGATTTTGAATCCTCGGCTCATGCTCCCTGGTATCGTCTTGCTGTCACAGGTATGAACAATCTTGTTATATCCGAGGGCATAACACACATTGGTGAGAGAAGCTTTCAATCATTTGAAAAATTAAAAACAGTTACATTGCCTTCAACACTAAAAACCATAGGCAAGTCTGCATTTTACGCATGCCGCGGCATCGAAAAGCTTGTTCTGCCCGAGGGCTTTGCCAAATTGGGCGACAACGCACTTTATGCATGCGAATCGCTGAGAGAGCTTGTTATTCCGTCCTCAATGTACAGTATCGGCGGCTGGGCGCTTTATGGTCTTGATTCGGTGGAAAAGTATACCGTATCACCGGCAAACACTGCATTTTCATCTGACGAAAACGGAGTTTTATATAACGGGGATAAAACAGCAATTATAAAATTCCCTGCATCGTCGCCACTGAAAAGCTACACCATTCCTGCTTCTGTTTCGGAAATTTATCCAAATGCTTTTAATAAATGTAACAATATAGAAGAAATAAAATTTGAAGAAGGCTCTGTCATTACTTTAATAGGGCACAACGCCTTCTCTGATTCATCCATAAAAAGTATCACACTTCCTTCCGGTGTCAAATCTATTGCTGAAGCAGCATTTGATAATTGTTCCCATCTTGAAAATGTTGTATTGCCGGATGGACTGACAGAAATAAAAGATTCCGCTTTTCGTTGGTCGGGTCTGACATCAATAGTTATTCCGGGCACTGTGTCCGCGATCGGGAACTCGGCGTTCTATGGGTGTAAAAAATTGGAAAGTGTTACACTTGCCGATGGTATCACAGCAATAGGAGCCGCAGCATTTGCCAACTGTGCATCCCTTAAAGAGGTTTATCTCCCTCAAAGCCTTTTGTGGCTGGATTCTTCGGCGTTCCACTATTCAAACAGCCTTGAGAAAATATCGGTTTCAGAGCATAACCCATATTACTATGCAGACGAATACGGCGCAGTATATTACTGCGGCACGGAGCTCATATGGTATCCCAAGCTTTCAAATAATAAGATATGCATTATTCCAGAGGGAGTAACCGTCATAAACTACGAAGTTTTTGAAAGAGCCGCAAACCTTGAGGAGATAGTTCTGCCATCAACAATTTCATCAATAGAGGCAGGCAGTTTTCGTGGATGCTCATCGCTAGAGGCTATAACTATTCCCAAAAGAGTCACCGAGCTTGGTGGCGGTGTGTTTGAGGACTGTGTAAATCTTTCGGCCGTTACCTTTGAAGAAGGCGCAATGCTTACATGTATTGGAGCAAGGGCATTTAGTGGTTGCAAAAGTCTGGAAGAAATAACCATTCCGAACAGTGTTGTAGACATCAAAAATGCTGCTTTTGCCAGATGTACAAGCCTTAAAATGGTTCATTTTACAAAAGATTCAAAGCTTGAATCCTTTTCGGATTATGCATTCACCGATTCTCATTTTGTTACTATTTATGCACCCGAGGACACCGTTGCAAAGGCATATGCTGAAAAGAACAGACTACATGTTCCGCTTACTGTTAATGTTGACGGAAACAAAATCGTATCCGATGTTCCCCCTATGATTGTTAATTTCAGGACCATGGTACCCATGCGAGCTATTTTTGAGGCACTTGATGCCGAGGTTTCATGGGATGAAACAGTGCAGATGGCAACAGCAAAAAAAGGCAATAAGATTACTGAGATTACTGTCGGAAGTTATGTTATGACAGCAGACGGAAAGGAATTACTGCTTGATTCACCGGCATTTATCTTTGAAGATCGAATCATGATTCCGGTAAGGGCGGTCAGCGAAGCCCTTGGTTATGATGTCAGCTGGAACGAAGATATAAAGACAGTAAATATTATAAGCAAATAGAGTAAATGCAAAACAAATACACCATTATTCAAATTTGGATGTTAACCAAAGATTTGAGAGTTTTTGCGAAAATA
>SVJI01000143.1 GCA_015069065.1 Oscillospiraceae bacterium
TATGCCCAAAGCACTTATAACAGGTGCCAGCTCCGGTATAGGAGAAGAGATGGCACGGATTCTCTCTGCCATGGGTTATGAAACACTGCTTGTTGCCCGAAGAAAGGAAAGACTGGAAAAGCTCAAAAGCCATCTTCCCTCTCCGTCAGAGGTGGTGCAGGCAGATTTAAGTGATATGGAAAGCGTAAAGCAGCTTGTCAGAAGTTACCCTGATATTGATATACTTATAAATAATGCCGGATTTGGCGTATTTGGTGAATTTACAAGTACGGATTTTGAACGTGAGTCAAAAATGCTGGATGTAAATATCCGTGCCCTCCACTACCTCACTAAAGCATATCTTCCATCAATGAAAAAGCGCGGCGGAAAAATTCTCAACGTGGCATCTACTGCGGCATTTTTTCCCGGCCCCATGTTTTCATCCTATTATGCATCAAAGGCATATGTTCTGCGACTCAGCCTTGCAATAAGGGAGGAGCTGCGCAGAGAAAAGGCGCCTGTAACTGTAAGTGTGTTATGCCCCGGACCTGTGAGGACTGAATTTGACAGCGTGGCAGGTGTAAATTTCGGCATAGGTTCAATATCTGCCGAATATGCTGCAAAGAAAGCCATAGCAGGCATGCTGCGCGGTAAAGCAGTAATTGTGCCCAGTTTTGGGATAAAGCTTTCAAGACTTTTTTCAGGAATTATTCCCGCAACTATTTCTGCAAAAATCGTATATCACCTTCAAAAAGCAAAGCAAAGGAGGTAGTTATGAAAAAGATTCTATTTGTTCTTATACTGTCCTTGGTTACGGCATTTACGGCAAGTGCCGCACCGCTGTACGAGGAAACAGAGGAACGTATTTTAACGGATGGCGTAAATCTTAAAACCATTCGCAGATTTTACGGAGATTATGCACTTAATATAAATTGTGTAACGGCTGACCTTAAGAATAAGTATTTAGGGTTTGAGCTTTTAAAGCATGACGGCGGAAGTGACAAGGTGCAGACCGTCATGAATCTTGCTAAAGAGCAACCAGATACCGTAGCCGCAATAAACGGCGACTTTTTTTCAGCGTATAAGGGGGACCAGAATTTCAGCCTCGGAATAGAAATAAAGGATGGCGAGCTTTTGCAGTCCCACATAAATGCAGATATGGCGGCAGGGTTTTTAAAGGATAATGCACTGTCTCTCTCCTACCTTACATTTAGCGGCTCTGTTACATCGCCTGACGGCACAGTGATGCCGATTGCGCATATCAATAAGCCTACGGATTATTACGGCGGGCTTTTGATGTACACTAATGAATTTAACGGCGGCGAGTCGCCTTTTCTCCCTGCAGGCGTTACGGCACTTACGGTAACAGACGGAATTGTCAGCGGTAAGGGTGTTAGCTTGGGGGGCACTGTTCCCATTCCCCAAAACGGATATCTTCTGGTGATTGATGATAATATGACGCCGTTTCTGGAATATAAGTTTAACGTTGAAGATAACGTAGAATTAAAGGTAGAGGTGACACCGTCCATAGAAAATGTCGACACGGCATTCGGCGGCGGTACACTGCTTTTAAAAGACGGAGAAAAGACTCCCATAACTCACAGTGTAAACGGAAACAATCCCAGAAGTGTACTGGGCACCAACGCAGACGGAACAGTTATATATATGATAACTGTTGACGGCAGACAGCTTATAAGCCGCGGAGTATCGCTCGAGTCTTTGGCAGATATATGCCTTGAGCTTGGCTGTGTAAACGCAATAAACCTTGACGGCGGCGGCTCAACGGCTCTGGTGGGTAAAAGTGCCGCGGAAAATGAACTGGACTATATAAATACGCCCACAGAAAACAGAAAGGTTATAAATGCACTGGCGATTAAGAGCAGTGCGACCGCAGGTAAAACCGCAGGCTTTTGGGCGGAGGTACAGGCGCAGGCGGTTCTCACCGGAGACAGCGTGAAATTAACTGCCGTTGCGTATGATAAAAACTACAATAAGCCCACCGACTCCCCCCTGCCCAAATGGGTTGTATCACAGGGGGCGGGATATGTAAAGGATAATGTTTATTTTGCTGCGGGCAGCGGAGAAACTGTACTGGATTTATATTTTAACGGCAAAAAAACAGATTCCTGCAGTATTTATGTTATCGATTCAGTGAGCGGTATAAAAGCGGAAAAACACTACACCCTTTCTATCGGGAAAGAGACTTTGTTAAACGGAAAAGTCAGTGTCTTTGACGAAAAAGGAAAAACAGCAACGGTGAACGATATAACACTTCTCAACCCCGAGTATGACGAAAGCTTTATATCACTGACAGATGGGAAAATAACTCCGCTTAAAGAGGGCGGCGGACAGCTCAGGCTATCGTGGGGCGGTGCATCAAGGTGTATTAAGCTGACGTGCGGCAGCTACGAAGCGGACACCGATGCCCCTGTAATGACGGATGAACTGATGCATAATAATGCGGACGGTTTTGAGTTTGCAGTTTACGCATCCACAAAAATGACAACCCTTTTTGACCGCATTGCTTATGTCCATGCGATGGATATTCTGCGCAGTGCAGATGCATCTGCCGTTATCGGTGGCGAAATGCCGCTTGACCTTACAGGAAGTGAGGCACCCCTTTCAGCAGGTGGATGGAGCGAAAATAATTATGATAATCTCAAGCTTATGTCCATGAAAATTTCCTCAGATATACTGAGTCGCGGACAGCAGTGGGTGAAGCTTTCGGAGGCTCTTTCAGGGGCATCACAGGAAAACGTAATAATCCTCCTTGATTCCCCACCGAAATTTGCAGCGGATATAGACGAAAAAGCCTTTTCGGGTATGCTCGGTAATTTTGCAGAGAAAAAGAATATATTTGTTGTATATAACGGCGATGAGAATTTCTGCAGTATATATGACGGTGTACGTTATATCAGTGTTGCGGATATAGATGACGAATCAATGCTTCATCGGGCAATAGCAAATACGAAGTATCTGTCGTTTAATATTACTGAAAAGGGAATATCCTACTGCTTTAAGAATCTATATGAATAAAAAACCACCTCAGGGAAATAATAGTTCCTGAGGTGATTTTTATGCAGACACAATTATCCCAAAAGGAAAAAGATTTGCTCAAGGATATGAAGAATACCGAAAAACTGTGTATTGAAAAATACACACGCGCAGCATCGGAGGCTTACGACCCTCAGCTTCGCCAGTTGTTTATCCGTATTTCACAGGTTGAGCAGGGACATTTGGATACACTTACAAAAATTGAAAACGGTGAAAATTTTTCTTCAGGAAATTCTGCACCCACTCAGCAGCAGCCATCCTTTGAAGAGCATTATGGCCCTGCAGACAGTGAGGAGAAAAAATGTGATGCATTTTTGGCAAATGATTTGCTGACAACAGAAAAGCATGCATCGCACCTGTATGACACATGTGTGTTTGAATTTAAAGACGAGAATATCAGACAGACCATTAACCATATCCAGAAAGAAGAACAGGAACACGGAAAGCAGATATATGACTATATGCAGAAAAATTCAATGTATTCAGGTTAATATAAAGGGGGTGTTTAAAAAGTCCTAACTTTTTAAACACCCCCTTTTGATAATTAAAAAATTTTCATTTCCACTTGACAAACGAAAAATAAAGTGCTATA
>SVJI01000007.1 GCA_015069065.1 Oscillospiraceae bacterium
ATGTGACTCTAAGCAGGTTCTTCTTCTCATAAGCGGTCACAATAAGGCACGTGCATTGCGCCATTGTCTTGAGGGCGGCGTTGACCATGCATGGACAATTAGTGCCCTTCAGCTCCATCCTGATGGAATTATCGCATGCGACGAAGATGCTTGCGGAGAGCTTAAGGTTGATACCTATAAATATTTTAAAGAAATTTATAAAAACGAAAAATAAGTTTTATATAAACATATAACAAAAAAAACCTCTGTGGATTTAATTCACAGAGGTTTTTTTATTTTAAATGACTAAGAAAATACATAGAATAAAAACAGAGCATAGCTTAAAACCTGAGTTTAAGCTATGCTCTCTGGTGCTCGAGACCGGGATCGAACCGGTACGTCTTTATGGGACACGGGATTTTAAGTCCCGGGCGTCTGCCTGTTCCGCCACTCGAGCAACATTATAATTATAAACCATAATTAAGATATTGTCAATGTTTTTTGGAGGAAATTTACATAGCTTTTTCTAAGATAGAAAATTACACATCAAATATATTAAGAGAGACAGGCATATTTCCATAAATATTGACATTCAGAACATATTGCATTATAATATAATCAGGGTATGCTATATATAGTGTTTCCTCTGTCAGCTTATACTGACGGTTAAACGGAGTGATTGATTTTATGGATTTTAAACAAATAAAAAATTCCTTTAAACCACTGCATATGTGGTCATGGAATGATAAACTTAATACTGAATACACAAATGAACATACAGAAGCCATTAAGGATTTTGGCTTTGGAAGTGTTTGCATACACGCACAAAGCGGTCTGCAAACCCGTTATATGGGCGATGAATGGTTTCGCAATATAGGCACTGCTTTTTCCATGGCAGAAAAATCCGATATTGAAGTGTGGGTTTGTGATGAAAACGGTTATCCTTCGGGAAGTGGAAATGGAGCAGTAAATTCTGCAGGGATTGAATTCCAGCAAAAATTTCTCTGTTGCGAAGCAGGCGAAAAGACAAACGACAGAACTATAATATGTAAAGACGGCTATCACTTTTATTATGACATAAATCCGTATTATATTGATGTGCTTTCAGATGAAATCGCACAACATTTTATCAATGAAGCATATGTACCATACACCGAAAAATTTAACGGACAGTTTAAGGGGTTTTTCTCATACATGCCGCAACTGTCTTACAAAAACATACCGTGGAGTTTCTCTCTTCCAGCTGCATATAAGAATGCTTATGGTGAGGAGCTTCTTGATGTACTTACTGAGTTATTTCATCCGGTCGGAGATTACAAAGCAACCCGTGTAAAATTCTGGAGACTTGTATCAGATATGTTTTCTGAAAACTTTCTTTCCCCCATTTTTACATGGTGCAACTCAAACAGTGTTAAGTTTTCTTCCTTGCTTGGCGGAAATAACACATACGATTTCACATTACACGGCAGCGTAATGCCTCAGTACAAATACATGCATATGCCATGTATTAAAGTGGATTCCCGTTTTGAAAACAATGCTCTTTCTTCACTAATGGCATCCTCCGCTGCACATCAGTTTGGAAAACAGGATAGCTGCGCTATCATCCTCTCAAAAGCAGGTAACAGCGCCACATTTGATGATTTAAAAAGAAACTCTTTGCTTCAGCTTGCAAGAGGGATTTCGAAAATTTCCCCTGCCTACGAAAGCTACTCACTTAATGGCATAAGAAAAAGAAGCAACCCTACACACACAGTACTTCGCAGCGAATTGCATAATGAATTTATAAAATTTAATGATTACATTTCTCGATTAGAAATGATAATATCCCGCGGAACCGTCAACTTTGACACGCTGCTTATCCACAATCAGACAAGCATGTGGGAGTGCTACGACAACGGAGAAAATAGTGGTACAGAGGAATTTTCATCATTACTTCTTAATTCTGTCAATATACTGGAAAAGAAACATATACCGTTCCATCTTGGCGACGAAATTATACTTCAAAAGAATGCCTATGTAGATGGTGACTGTCTTTGCATAGGTACACAAAGATATAAGACTATAGTATTGCCGGAAAATTCAACATTACTTGAAAGCACTACTAAACTCCTGTCTGAATTTGAACGCGGAGGAGGCTTTATTGCAGTTGCAGACAGTCTCTGCCAAAACGATGTATGTGATAACGAAAACCTTATTTACACAGTTCGTAAATTTAATGATTGCACAGTTCATTTCTTTTTCAACAATTCTGAGGATTCCTTTACTTCTGCAATAAACTGCGGCACAAAGATGCTTGATATAGAAACAGGTGACATTCTGCCATTTTACGGTGTTTATAAGTTTTCTCCATATGAGTGCATCGTTGTTATAAATGACGATACGCCCGAGCTTCCGCGTCCATTTAAAAAGCCTTTAAAGACGCTTGACCTCAGCGGTGAATGGAATCTTGACAGCAACACTTTAAACTCTCTTATACTTGACAAGTGTGATGTATATATTGACGGTGAATTAAAATATGAAAACACAAATGCAAGTGACGTCACGGAGATTATAGCTTGTATTCGTGAGAGTGCAGATATAGAATGTAGATTCAATCTTAATGTCACAAAACTTCCAGAAAATATTTACCTTTCAGTTACGGAGCAGAAAAGGCTTAGTGTGTGCGTTAACAAAACCCCTATTGAGCTCAATATATGCGGTTGTTTTATAAATGAAAACTTCCCTCTTATAGATATATCTTCCCACCTGACAGAGGGCAGCAACGAAATATCACTTTTATTTGCCGCTTCTCCTAACGAAGAGTTGCTTAACGCTTATACCAGAGCCTTCGACAGTGAAAGCGAGCTTAACCGTATAGCGTATGATATTGAAGTAGAGCCTCTTTATATTATTGGCGATTTTTCTGTAAATACTGACGGTGATTTCAGAAGACTTGACAGAGGTGCATACAGATATATAGGAGACTTCTCCATAGATGATAAGCGTACTGTATATGATATATCAAAGCTTGAGCAGCAGGGATTTATTTCCTTTGCGGGACAGGTTGCATTTTCAAAAACATTTAATCTTTCAGACACGCAGTATTGTATTAAGCTTTGCCCAAAGGGTGTCACCAGTATTGTTCTGGAAATTAACGGCAAAAAGGCAACTCCTTTAATCTGGAACCCCTACGAGCTTGATATATCGGAAATGCTGAAAAAGGGAGATAATGAAATTAAGATAACCCTGACTACTAACTTAAGAAATCTTTTGGGTCCGCATCACATTCCTATCGGGGAAATTTATACGGTTGAAACAAAGGATTTTTACAAAAAAGAGGGTATCTGGAACCGCAATACCGAAACACCTTGGGAAAGCAATTACTGTTTTATCGAATTTGGAATTGAATCTTTGGAGTAGTTATGCTTACACTTATTGAAATTTTTGACGCTAAACAATATGAGAATATTATAACCCCTCTAAGCATGGAAAATATATCCAAGCTGATTTATGTTGGCTCAAAAGAGGTTATGACTAAGGAAAAGATACAAAACCTAAAACGTTTTTTTGCGAACCGGAAATTTTCTGTACCGATTGAATTTCTCTACGTGGAGCGCGACAATCCCCACTCTATCCTCAACCGCTTCACGCAAATTTCAAAAAATAACCCCTATTGTGTGTTCGATGCAACCGGTGGCGAGGATGTTATTCTGACAAGCGTAGGAATTATTGCAGGGCAACTTTCTCTCCCTGTAATTCGTATTGACATAAAAAACGGAAAATGCATCGTAATACATGGCGACGATGGCAACCTTTCATTTAAAACGCCATTGTTTTCAATCGAAGATTTTATAACTTTACAGGGCGGAAATATACTGCGCTACAGCAGTGTTTCCGACCTTACGCAAGAGGAAGCTGAGGATATAAAATCACTTTTTAGTGTAAATTCCAATGATTGTGAAGCATACAGCGCGTTTTGCAACCTGATTTCCGAGTTTGTGACCCGCGACGGAAAAAGCATTATTATAAACAAGGAAGAATTTCAGAAAAAGGCAGAAAGAACAAAATATAACGTCGGAAAAGTGCTTGAAAACTTGTTCAAAGAGTCTCTTTTACATAAAATCAAAGAAGATGATTTGACAATCACATGTAGAGTTAATTCACGTGCTGTCGCGCTGTGCCTATCAAAATCTGGAAATGCACTTGAATATTACACTGCACTCACTGCCTCAAAGCTTACTGATAAACTAACTGATGTCAGAGTGGGTGTATCTATTGAATGGAATGACCGAAAAGAATATTACGAAACGCAGAATGAAATTGATGTAATGGCGATTTCAAATGGGCTGCCAATGTTTATATCCTGCAAAAACGGCGAGGTCAGAAAGGATGCTTTGTATGAGCTTGATACCGTGGCGCGTATGTTGGGCGGTCCATATTCTAAAAAAGTTCTCGTATGTACATACATATCTAAAAACCAAGGTGCGAGGGAGCATTTTATACGCAGAGCAAAAGATATGGGCATAAAACTGGTTTTTAACGCACATAAAAAAAGCCCGGGTGAATTTACACAATTCCTCAAAGGCGCAAGCGGATAATATTAACACTGGAATTTCCCATCACTCTATGATATAATTACAAACAGATAAATCTACAGAAAAGGAAACACGGCTATGAATCATCTAGTAAAAGTTGCAGGAGCTATATTACTTTCCTGCATTATGACAACTACAGCGATTGCGGCAACACCATTTTCAGCAAACTCAAGGATTCTCTCTCCCCCCGTCTGGATGCCGTATGATATTCTTATTGACAATGAAAATATTCCTGCACCCACCAGTCAGGAAATGTTTGATGAAAATAAAATGGGATATGTCGAGGCTTATGCAGGCGGGCAAAAATTCACTAATCTTCTTGACGGATATTCAATAGTTATCCCCTCGGATATGGCTGTTGATATGTCTGTTTCCGATGTATGTGCAGCTTTCCAGAATGGCACGAAAACCTTAAAAGTTTTTAAAGAAAGCTTTGATACATCCAGTCAGAGACTTTCCTATTTGAATTATTCAAACAAGTTTCTTGAGAATACAACTAATCATAAATTAGAAAAAAGAGAATCCTACACTTCTCAGGACCGTGAGTATTACATTTTAGAATGGTCCAGAAACAAGCTGTCGCAAATTTCCAATGACAAGAACTTTTATGCTTGTGTAGACGTATGTATCGGCGCCAGAGTATATACATTCTTTTTCACTGCAAACAAACCCTTTTCCCAGTGCGGAGGTTACATGGATATTGTAAATTCATTAGTAACCTTTGACCCGGTGATAGCAGAATCGAATGCATTTAATAAGGGTTATAAAAAAGCGGATATTTCACGGCTTAACAGTAGTGCTAAAAGAACCTATAACGAACTGTTTGCTGATGATTCACCGTTTAAGATGGGCATATTCCCCCCCGATAAATTTGGCGGCTTCTCTAAAATGGAGGAGTTTGAACAGATGCTTGGCTACAAATTCTGTGCATTTTTAGTGTACACAGAGTTTACCGATAAAGCATCCTCACCAAATCTTCAGTATATTTCCAAAGTAAACAATTACATGACAGCAATTTCAAAGAACTTCCAATATGCGCAGAAAAGCGGAAAAGCAATTGAATTGACTCTGCAGACTCCCCTGACGAGGAACACGGGGTCTAATATGATATATGAAATTCTTAACGGTGAATACGAGAAGTTTATCACAGAATATGCACGGCTCATTGCACGCTATCCCGACGTTACAGTTCTTTTCAGACCATTCAACGAAATGAACGGAGATTGGTGCAATTACAGTGCTTTCCATACTTCCCGCGACCCTCAACTGTATGTAGAGCTATACAAATATATATATAACGAATTTAAAAGAGCAGGTTGTAACAATGTAATCTGGGTATGGAATCCCAATGAGCGAAGCTTCCCTAACTACAAATGGAATCATCAGGATCTCTACTATCCGGGAGATGAATATGTTGATGTGTACGGCATTACAGGTTATAACACAGGTTCTTATTATGAGGGTGAAACATGGCGTAGCTTTGATGAAATATATGCTCCCATTTACGAGAGGGCGCTGCGAATGAATGAAAAGCCGATAATGATAACGGAGTTTTCCTGCTCGGCAAACGGCGGAGATAAAGCTGCCTGGATTGAAAATATGTTCAATGCTCTGCCAAAATATGATAAAATCAAAGTTGGTATATGGTGGCACGCCACAGATTACGACGGTGAGAATCTTTCAAGGCCCTACTTCATGGATACACCGGAGGGAACTATGGAAGTATTTGACAAGTATTTAAATTAGGAGGTGTTTACAATGACACTGTTCTGGACAATCTTTCTTATAGGGTTTATTATTTTGGAGGCACTTACAACACAGCTTGTATGCATCTGGTTTGCAGGCGGCGCTCTGGCAGCACTGTTAAGCGCCTTTTGCGGTATTGGTAACCTTGGTCAGGCTGCCGTATTTGTACTGGTTTCTGCATTACTGCTTGTTTTTACCAGACAATTTGTACGCCGCATCAAGTCTAAAGAACCTGTTAAAACAAACGCGGAGGCTTTAATTAATACAGAGGCAATAGTCCTCGAAGATATATCAAATGTAGAGGCACGCGGAAGTGTAAAGGTCGGAGGAATTGTTTGGAGTGCCCGCAGCGCCGATGGTAAAGACATAGATGCCGGCACACATATTATTGTTAAAGAAATAGACGGAGTAAAATTACTTGTATCAAAATTAGAGGAGGAATGATTTATGGAAATTATTTTAACAGTTTTTGTGGTATTTATAATTTTGATTATTGCAAATATCAAAATTGTTCCACAGGCACATTCTTTTGTTATCGAAAGGCTCGGAGGTTACCACACCACATGGACGGTAGGTCTCCATGTTAAAGTCCCCTTTATTGACCGTATTTCCAAGAAGGTGAATTTAAAGGAGCAGGTAGTAGACTTCCCTCCCCAACCTGTTATCACAAAAGATAATGTTTCAATGCAAATTGATACAGTTGTATATTTTCAGATTACTGACCCCAAGCTTTATACCTATGGGGTTGAAAGACCTATGATGGCAATTGAAAATCTTACAGCTACGACACTGCGTAACATTATAGGTGACCTTGACCTTGACGGCACACTTACCTCCCGCGACACTGTAAACACAAAAATGCGTTCCATTCTTGATGAAGCAACAGACCCATGGGGAATTAAAATTAACCGTGTTGAGCTTAAAAACATTATTCCCCCCAAGGAAATTCAGAATGCGATGGAAAAGCAAATGAAGGCTGAACGTGAGCGCCGTGAATCCATTTTACGTGCGGAGGGTGAGAAAAAATCCGCAATTCTTATGGCAGAGGGTGAAAAAGAATCTGCCATTCTGCGTGCAGAGGCTAAGAAACAGTCTGCAATCCGTGAAGCCGAGGGTGAAGCCGAAGCAATAATTGCAGTGCAGTCCGCTATTGCAGAGGGTATTAAAAAGATTAACGAAGCAAACCCCACACAGTCTTATATCGCAATCAAATCACTTGAAAGTATGGAAAAGGTTGCAAATGGTCAGGCAACAAAAATCATTATTCCGTCAGAAATTCAATCCCTTGCAGGTTTAGCAGCATCATGCAAAGAGCTTTTTAAAGATTAACGCTGTTAAAATGGCATGTAAAAAACCCAGTTTTTTACATGCCATTTTTTAATGTATTATTCTCTGCTATCCTTTAATAACTTTATCTCGCTTGCATAGCCATCCAGTTCGTTAGGTGTTTCCAACAAGAACGGCAAATTCTTTACCCTCGGATTATTTATAATTTTACGCATTGTCTCAAGACCTATATAACCCTCGCCGATTTTTTCGTGCCTGTCTTTGTGGCTTTCGTATGGATTTTTTGAATCATTCATATGAATAGCACATAGCTTTTCAAGACCAATTATACGGTCAAACTCATCAAGAACTCCATCAAAATCGTTTACAATGTCATATCCTGCATCATATACATGACATGTATCAAGACATACCCCAACCTTTTCAGAAAGCTCAGTCCTGTCCATGATTTCTTTTAATTCCTCAAAGTTTCGTCCGATTTCGCTGCCTTTTCCTGACATGGTTTCAAGAAGAACTGTAGTCGTCTGCTGAGGGGTGAGTATTGTATTGAGCAAATTTGCAGTTAGCTCAATTCCTTTATCAGCTCCCTGACCAACGTGACTCCCCGGATGAAAATTATACAAATTCCCCGGAACACACTCCATGCGCTGCATATCGTCATGCATTATGCGTAGCGCCAGTTCACGAACCTTTTCATCCGCAGATGACGGGTTAAGCGTATAAGGTGCATGAGCGAGAATTTTTCCAAAGTTATTTTCTTGCGCATATTGCAAAAAGGTTTTCACATCCTCAGCATCTATCTCCTTTGCAGCAAATCCTCGTGGATTTCTTGTAAAAAACTGAAAGGTGTTTGCACCGATACTTACAGCCTCTTTTGCCATATGCGTAAAGCCTTTCGATGCAGAAAGATGACACCCGATATAGAACATTATAATCACTCCTTAAAAATTTATTGCTTTTTAATATTTTTTGAAGTATAATAAAATTTAGTAATCTCAGTTAATTAAGAGGTAATAGTATGAAAAAAGTTGTAACAAAAGCATTTGCAAAAATAAATTTATCGCTTGACGTACTTGGAAAACTTGATAACGGATATCATGAAGTGCAGATGGTTATGCAGAGTGTATCTGTTTTTGATTTAGTCACGGTAACTAAAATCAAAAAAGGAATTGAACTTTCAACAAACCTGCCTTATCTGCCTCTGGATAATAATAATCTTGCCTACAGAGCTGCAGAGGAATTCTTTAAATACACAGGAATTACTGAAGGTGTCATCATAGATATATCAAAACGTATTCCTGTGGGTGCCGGTCTGGCAGGAGGAAGTAGCAATGCCTCCGCCGTACTCAAGGCAATGAATAAGCTTTTTGGAACAGGTCTTTCACTGAAGCAGTTGTGTTCCATTGGCGTTAATATTGGAGCCGATGTACCATACTGCATACTTGGCGGCACTCGTTTAGCCGAAGGAATCGGGGAAAAGCTCTCCTCTCTTCCTAAAATGCCAAAATGCACCATCGTACTTGTTAAGCCGGCTTTTTCTATAAGCACCAAATCTGTTTATGAAAAAATTGATTCATGCACTGATTACAGCAGACCTGACACAAAAAATCTTATAAAGGGATTAAAGGATGCAAACCTCGAAACTATAATATCCTCAATGGGAAATGTCCTTGAAGAGGTAAGCATTACCGAACATCCCATACTATCCACAGTTAAAGAGGAGCTTATGAATCTGGGTGCTGTACATGCCCAGATGAGTGGCAGCGGACCTACTATATTCGGGATATTCAAAACCTACGACGAAGCCCGTAACGCAAAAAAAGCACTGTGGGGAAAATACAAAACAGTATATATTTGCACACCTGTATAAAATTTTTACACTGCGGAAATACTTACATGTGAGGTGATGCAGTGTGAAAAATTTTATTACATTACTGGCGGCAACGATGCTTGTACTATTTTTGCTGATTGGCTATTCAACAAATGTTAATTCAAATCTATCCCAGAATATTGTAAGGCTTCATGTCCTTGCAAACAGTGACAGCGAAGATGACCAGTCACTCAAATTAAAGGTTCGTGATGCAATATTAGAGCAAAGCCGCACAGACTTCACAAAAAAAGAGGATGTCAAATTCCAGCTGGATATATATAAAGATATTGCAGAAAAAATAGTCGCAGAAAATGGCTATGATTATCCTGTCCACGTAGAATACGGAAATTTTTCATTTCCGACAAAAAATTACGACAGATTCAGCCTACCCGCAGGGAATTATGATGCTGTGCGAGTTAAATTAGGCAGTGCGCAGGGGCAAAACTGGTGGTGCGTCATGTTCCCTCCCCTTTGCTTTGTTGACGGAACTACAGATGCGGCATATGCTGAATCAAAGCTTCGTTCCTCCATAAGCGAGGAAAGCTATGACATAATCTCTGCCCAGAACAACAAAAGCACACCATTTACCATAAAATTTAAAATAGTGGAATTTTACGGCAAAATCAGTGGTCGGGATAAAATCTACGCAAAAACACAATAGCATACGAAAGGATAAACCAAAGATGAGAATGAGAACACGCAATCACCTGGATGAAAGGATTGCAGCGTGCGAAAAACTGACACTTTGCAGCTTCGATGATGCTGGCAGTGCATTCGCAGGCGGTAATCCCCTACACATAGAAATTGGCTGTGGAAAAGGACGTTTTATTACCCAAACTGCACTTCAAAATCCTGATATACGTTACATTGCTATAGAAAAAGTTTCAAATGTAATAGTTCTGGCGATGGAAAAAGCCAAAGAAGCTCAGCTTGACAACCTGCGGTTTATGAGGGGCAACTTTCAGGACCTTGCAGAAAGCTTCCCTGACAACTCCGTAGACCGTATATACCTCAATTTCAGTGATCCATGGCCTAAAAAAGGTTATGCAAAACGCCGTCTTACACATGGAGGATTTCTGGAAATTTATAAGAGAATCCTTAAAGAAAACGGAGAAATCTGCTTTAAAACAGATAATCGAGAGCTTTTCGACTTTTCGCTGGAAAGCTTTCCCGAAAATGGCTTTTCCCTTTCCGAAGTCACATATGACCTGCATAATAGCGATTTTACAGGAAATATTATGACAGAATATGAGGAAAGATTTTCCGCACAGGGTTTTCCTATATGCCGCCTTGTAGCAAGGCTTAAATAAGAATTCGTTACACAGTATGATTCTATCACATAACAATCCTGATTTCAAGAATTTTCGGAGGATAATGCCATGCCATTTAAAATTGTTCATTGTGCAGATTTACATATTGGCACTTCTCTTTCAGGACTCAGTACAGATGCCTTTATACAGCGCAACGAAGAAATCCGTACAGTTTTTTTGGACATGATAAATTTTTGTAAAGAAAAATCAGTCGACGCACTTTTAATATGCGGCGACTTATTTGATTGTCCTATTCCCACAGAAAATGACCGTATATTTGTAAAAAATGCTCTTTCCTCAATTGGAAACACTGACGTTTTTATTGTTTGCGGAAATCATGATTATATGTGTCCTGGTTCCCCATATTCAGACCCCACTTTCTTTTCCCAAAATGTACATATTTTTCCTTGCTTTGAACATGCATTTTCTATTCCTGAAAAAAATGCGGTTATCTGGGGTAAATCATACAATTCGCGTACTATAGAACCATCGTTTGATAAATGTAATTTTGACGAAAGTAAAATAAACATAATGTGCCTTCACGGCGATATGTTTCCAAAAAGTGATTACAATATCTTAACAAAGGAAACATTGTCATCTCTTCCATGTGATTATGCAGCCTTTGGTCATATTCATAAAGGCTATATTTCCCAGATTGCTTCAGTCCCATATGCCTACTGCGGAGCTTTAGAAGGGCAATCCTTCAGCGATGATGGTTTCACAGGATTTATATACGGAGAAATTGCTCAAGGAAGTGCAGAGTTTAAACAGATTTCTTTTTCAAAAAGGCATTACCGAAACATTTCTCTCGATGTGTCCTACAGCAATACATCACAGATAATAAGTGATGCAAAAAAAATAATTAACGATACTGACTTATTCAGACTAACCCTCGAGGGAGAATATACCAATCCAACAGACATCAATATTTCCCTTATAAAAAGCGAGCTTGAAAAAATAGCTTTTTACATAGATATATTTGATAATACCTCTGCCGGATATGACTTTGACAAAATTGAATCCGAGGAGGGTATCCGCGGAGAATTTCTTCGCGAGCTGCGCAATTTATGCAAAACAGAAGAAGAATTTATACTCAGTGCAAAGGCAGGTCTTGATGCATTGTCGGGACGGATTCCCGATATTGGAGGAGAAATATGCTGATACAAAGATTAGAGATAATATCCTTTGGTAAGTTTAAAAATAAATGCATCGATTTGAGCGATGGATTAAATATAATTTGCGGTGATAATGAAAGTGGAAAAAGTACCATTATAAGCTTTATATATGCAATGCTTTTTGGTTTTGGCGACAACCGTGGAAAAGAACTCTCATTCCGTGAAAAATATACTCCCTGGAGCGGAGACACATGCGAGGGAAAGCTCCTGCTTCATACCGAAAGAAGAAATGTAACCATATACAGAAAAGCAGGTAACGCGAAAAAATATGACCACCTGCGTATATACGACACTGATACAGGCGAAGATATCCCCACAACCTGTGAGGAGCTTTTGGGAATAAACGGAGACACTTTCCTTAAAACTCTCTGTGTTCGCCAGCTCTCCACCGTGTTTGATAGTTCAAACAATGAAATTGTCACCAGACTTTCAAATCTGTCCGGCAGCGGAGATGAAAAAAGTAATTATGACAAGGCTCTTAAACTTCTTGAGAGTGCACGTCGCGAAATACAGCACCAGAGAGGTAACGGCGGAAGTCTATCAAAGCTGAATGAGCAAATACTCATTGCTGAAAAAGAAGCTATTTATAACGAGCATAGACGGATGGAGCTTGAAAGTGCAAAAGCTCTCCTTCCTGACGTAAGGAAAAAATTTAAAGAGATTGAAAAGGAGTATCATGCTGCCATTAAAGCAGATTATGACTCCACGATAGCACATCTTACAGGACGGCTTGAGGAAAAAAGCGCTCACGTTACATCCCCTGTTTCCCACTTTTTTAAGTTCTTCATTGGGGCAGCAATTGTGTTTTTCGTATTATTTTGCATAATGCTTTACTTAAAGCCATACTACTCTCTCCCCTTTTTCATCGCGGGAATTATGTGCGTTGCCGGCAATTTAATTTTAAAAAGAAAAGGGGAATCTGCTGATAGTTCAACAGATGATATTGAAGCTGAAATCACAGCACTTAAGAGAGAAAAAGAAAACCATGACAAGAAAACCAGTTTGCTTAAAAAGCAGCTTTCCAGCGCAGAGGAGGAATTTAATACTCTTTCAGCACGCATAAATTCACTTAGTATGTTTTTAAAGGAAAGCGACCATACTGTTCTTGAAAAGCTATATACCCAAAAGAATCTTCTTGAAAAAAAGTTTGATGCGTTTTCACGTTCAATTACAGCATTAACTACTGCACACGAGAAAATGCAAAGCAACTTTACGCCTCAGTTAAATAAAAAAGCATCACAGTATTTCAGCACTATTACAGAAAATAAATATGTTCGCATTTTTTGTGACGAAGAATTCGGATTGAAAATAGATACTGATATTCCGCGGGAAAGCAGTTACTTTTCAGGAGGAACTGTGGATCAGCTTTATTTATCGCTTCGTTTAGCACTTACCGATATGCTGTTCGGAGAGAGAAAAATGCCACTCATACTTGACCAGCCTTTTTTGCAGTATGACCCTATGCGCAAAAATAACACTGTCGCATTATTGGAGAATATGTCAGATAAACGTCAAACATTACTTTTTACCACTGATAAAATGGGATTTTCCCCTGATAAAAAAATAGAAATGTTGACATAGAAGTATAAATTGAGGTATAATAAAGAATAGAAATTCAAGGAGGTTAATATTATGGCAGCAAAAACTGAAACAAAACACGGCAGTATTGTTATATCTAATCACGTTATTGCAAATGCAGCCGGACTTATTGCTACAAGCTGTTACGGAGTAGTAGGTATGGCAATCCGCAGTCCTAAAGACGGTATTGTAAGTTTGCTCAAACCTTCAAACCTCGCAAAGGGTATTAAGGTATCCATTGAAGATAATGAAATTACTGTGGATATGTATATAGTTGTGCAGTACGGTGTAAATATCAATGCCATCTGCGAAAGTATTATGCATGGCGTTAAATATCGCCTGTCCGAGCTTATAGGCATGGATGTAAAGGCTGTGAACGTATTCGTAGAAAGCATCAGAGTTACAAACTAAGAATGCTGAATTTTATCAAGCAGAGGATATGTATGGGTTTCCCCCCTGCTTATTTGGAGGATAGTTATGACTAAAATGATAGATGCATCGCTTTTATCCAATATGATAATTTCCGGTGCCTACAATTTAAGCAATAATCGCGAGCTTGTAGATGCGCTTAACGTATTTCCTGTTCCCGACGGTGATACAGGAACAAATATGTCACTTACTTTCATAAATGCAGCGAGAAGTGTTGAAAATACAAATTCAACAGATGTGGCAGAGGTCGCAAACACCGTTGCGAAAGCAACATTAAGAGGTGCCCGCGGAAATTCCGGTGTAATATTATCGCAGATTTTCCGTGGTATTTCAAAGAAGATTGACTCTAATCAGGGAATTGATGTAGCTACTATGAAAGCAGCCCTTCGTGGTGGATGTGATACTGCATATCATGCAGTTATGAAGCCCACAGAAGGTACAATTCTTACTGTCATCCGTTCTGCAGCAGAAGCAGCGGAGCTTTATGAGGGTGAGGAAATCCCCGAACTTATGAGGGCAGTATATGATGGCATGTCAAAAGCACTCGCCCAAACTCAGCAGATGCTTCCGCAGCTTAAGCAGGCGGGAGTTGTAGATGCAGGCGGACAAGGACTCGTATTCATTTTTGAGGGATTTCTATCTGCAATTAACGGTACAGTAATACCGCTTAATGATAGTTCTTCATTCGCATCAACTGCAAAAGCGCCCGCTCAAAGCACCATAAGCACAGAAGATATTAAATTTGCATACTGCACTGAATTTATTATAAATAAGTACAATGCTAAACACACAGCCGATAAAATGCGTGCTGCCATTGAGCCAAAGGGCGATTGTATGATAGTAATTGATGAGGATGACATCGTCAAGGTTCATATCCACACCAATCATCCCGGTTACGTACTGGAACAGGCAGTAAAGCTTGGCGAAATGGTAAATATTAAAATTGAAAATATGCGCGAACAGCATACAGATATCTTAGGAAATTCTGAGAACAAAGCTTCTGATAAACCTACCCAGCATAGAAAAACAGCAGTTGTTGCCGTAGCTAACGGTGACGGGCTTATAGAAACATTCAAAGAGCTTGGTGTTACAAACATCATTCATGGCGGACAGACAATGAACCCCAGCACAGAGGATATTCTCAATGCAGTTGAGGAAGCGAATGCTGATAATGTATTTGTACTTCCCAACAACAAAAATATTATTCTCGCGGCTCAGCAGGCGGCAGAGATTGCAGATTGCAACGTGATTGTAATAGAAACTAAAACAAT
This sequence comes from Oscillospiraceae bacterium, assembly GCA_015069065.1. Lineage (GTDB taxonomy): Bacteria > Bacillota > Clostridia > UMGS1883 > UMGS1883 > UMGS1883. Next base: position 15,220 of record SVJI01000007.1, read on the forward strand.
TCCGCAGGGAATCTGCGCTATGATGGATTTCTCCCCCGACGCCCAGCCTGAGGAAAACACACAAAACATGAATGATGCCATTGAAAATGTTGTAAGCGGTAATGTTACCCACGCCGTTAAAGATACAGAAATTGACGGCATGGAAATTCATGAGGGAAATATAATCGGTGTATCGTCAGGTCATATTCTTTCTGCGGAAGAGGACATATTTACTGCCACAGTTTCTCTGGTTAAACAAATTGCCGATGAAGACAGTGAGATAATTACTCTCTACTACGGCGAGGGCGAAACTGAAGATACCGCTCAAAAGATTGCTGACGCCGTAGAAGAAATCTTCCCCGATGCAGACATACTTGTTGCAAACGGCGGTCAAAGTGTCTACTACTATATTGTTTCGGTTGAATAAGGATTGATGTTTTATGATTAACCCCCATGAAACTGATATAAGATTATTAAAAGGAATAGGTGACGCCAAGGCGAAGCAGTTGCTTCGCCTTGGCGTTCTTACTGTATGGGACCTTTTAACATACTTTCCTGTAAGGTTTGAGAACAGAACACACATAAGTAAAATTTTTGATTTGTCGCACGATACAATTTCCTGTATCAATGGAATCGTCATATCTGCCCCCGAGGAGCATTATGTCAGAAAAGGTCTTACCTACTATAAAGTGCCCGTCCGCGATGATACCGGCATCGCAACCTGCATTTTCTTTAACAACAAGTATATCAAGGATTATCTCAAAAAAGGATATGAGTATTCTTTTTATGGAAAAGTGAGCATACGAGGGAATAAAAAAGAAATACTTTCCCCCGAGTTTGAGCCATCCTCACAATCACAATGCACAAAATGCATTGTACCCATATATCCCCTTACAAACGGTATTACGCAAAAATTTCTGCGCAAAACCATTTCGGAGGCGTATTCTGCATACAGCCCATACTTCAAAGACTTTTTACCTCCGAAAATTCTGCAGGAATACTCACTTTGTTCAATTGATTACTCAATAAAAAACATACACTTTCCAAGCGATTTAAAAGCACTGGAAATAGCTAAAAAAAGATTAGTGTTTGAGGAATTTTTCATACTGCAGACTACTTTGAGGAAAATCAAGTCAGCAGGGAAATCTATAAGCGGTTTTACTTTCAGAGATACTGACCTCTCCCCGTTTCTTAGCTCTCTCCCCTTTAAACTTACCAATGCACAAACAAGAGTTATGGAGGAAATAACAAAGGATATTTCTTCACCGTACGTTATGAACAGACTGGTTCAGGGAGATGTAGGCAGCGGTAAAACCATGATAGCTGCCGCCTCAATTTATATGTGTACAAAAAATGGTTATCAAGCTGCCATGATGGCACCGACAGAGGTACTTGCACGGCAACATTATAACGACCTTTCCCCCATTCTTTCAAAATTTGGAATTAACTCAGCACTTCTTACAGGTAACACATCCTTAAAGCAGAGAAAGGACATCTATGCCAAGCTTAAAAGCGGCGATATTCATGCGGTGTTTGGTACTCATGCCCTGATTACTGATAAAGTGGAATTTTCAAAGCTTGCTCTTGCAATTACAGATGAGCAGCACCGCTTTGGAGTGCGTCAGAGAATGCAGCTTAGCGAAAAAGGTGTGGGGGTACATACACTTGTAATGACCGCAACACCTATCCCCAGAACACTTGCGCTCATACTTTATGGAGATCTGGATATATCAGTAATTGATGAATTGCCGCCCGGCAGACAGAAAATCGACACCTATTGCGTTGGTGAAGATATGAGACAGAGGATGTATTCCTTTATTCGCAAAGAAATTGAGAAAGGAAATCGTTGCTACGTTGTCTGCCCGAGTGTAGAGGAATCGGAGGATTCTTCCCTTAAATCAGTTGAGCAGCACCACACTTTTCTGTCACAAAAGGTATTCCCCGACATACCGATGGGTATTGTGCACGGTAAAATGCGCGCTAATGACAAGGAAAAGTCAATGACGGATTTTGTAGACGGAAACACAAAAATTCTTGTATCCACTACAGTAATAGAGGTTGGTGTAAATGTTCCACAAGCAACTCTAATGATTATTGAAAACGCAGAAAGATTTGGATTGAGCCAGCTTCATCAGTTACGCGGACGTGTAGGCAGAGGAACTCAAAAAAGCTACTGCATACTTCTTTGCTCGTCATTTTCCGAGGAAACAAAGGAACGGATGAAAATAATGACACAAAGTAATGACGGATTTAAAATATCTGAAACAGACCTTAAGCTTCGCGGACCGGGAGATTTCTTCGGAACACGCCAACACGGAGAATTACATTTTAAAATTGCAGATTTAGCCAATGATTTTTCCGTCTTAAAGGACAGTGGAGTTGCTGCAGAAAAATTACTGAAAGCCGACCCTTATCTTTCTTCCGAAGAGAATTTTTATATTCGGGAAGCTACCAACAGATTATCTGAAAAATTAACACTGTAATAATTTGAAAGTATCAGCAGATCGTACTTTGATTTGCTGATACTTTTTTACATACTTTTTCCACTTTTGGGGCAACCTACTACAGAAAAATATTTCAAAAGGTGTTGCTTATGAAACTGCGTGATTTTTTTCTGTACAATAAGTCTACTCAAAACAATTTCAGTATAAAAGAAGCTCATTCTGCGGCAGATTTTTCCGTGCAGAGAAATGAGGGCGGACCGTCGCTCAGTGGCAATTTCCGCAAGGATTTTAAAACTCTTAAGGAAGAGTTTTCACAGGGTAAGAGCGGGGACATTAAAATGCGTGAATTTACAATCCGTATCAGCAACCGTGATATAGATGCGGTAATTTTTTTCGTTGACGGACTTGTTAATAAACAGATAATCAACGATTTTATCCTCACCCCACTCATGCTCAAAAGCCGAGAAATAGACGTTTCCAGTTTCCGTGCCATATCTGAAATTCTTCTGTCACAAAGTGAATTTAAGGAAACAAATCTCTTAGGAGAACTTACTTTCGACATAAATTTTGGTAGCGTTATCATGCTGGTAGACGGTGCCAAAAAGGCTTTTTCTCTGGATGTCAAGGGATGGCAGCACAGAGGGGTTGAGAGTCCTCAGACAGAGAGAATCATACGCGGACCAAACGATGCATTTTCAGAACAGTTACGTGAAAACACTGCGTTGATACGCCATCTTATCCGCAACAAAAGTCTTATCAGTAAGGAATATAAAATCGGTACCATAAGCCAGACCCCTGTTTCTGTAATGTATATTGAAAACATTGCAAATAATTCTCTGGTAGAGGAAACCCTGCGGCGTATAGAAAGCATTGATGTAGACTATATTTTTGCCGCTGCAGAACTGGAGCAGCTTATTGAGGATAAGTCAATAACAACTCTGCCACAATTTCTTTCTACGGAAAGGCCTGACAGAGCTTCACGAGCATTGCTTGACGGACGTATTGTTGTTATTGTAGATGGTTCACCCTTTGTTTTGATTCTCCCAACTACAATATTTGAACTGAACGAATCTGCTGAAGATAATTACCTGCGTTTTCCATATGTAAATATGATACGGACAATACGCTTCATTGCCTTTGTACTTTCTCTGCTTTTACCGGGGTTATATATAGCAGTAGTAAGCTTTCATGCAGAGCTCCTTCCCACAGGAATACTGATGTCTATAATATCCAGCCGTGAACCTGTACCCTTTCCCTCAATTCTGGAAATAATAATTATGGAAATCTGTCTTGAAATTATTCGTGAGGCAAGCATACGCGTACCGGAGGCTTCTGGCAGCACTTTAAGCATTGTTGGAGCGCTGATACTTGGTCAGGCAGCAGTTTCAGCCGGCATCGTAAGCCCGATTCTGATTATAATTGTATCGATAACTGCCATAGGCTCATTTGCTACTCCAAATTATTATTTGGGGCTTTCTGCACGTTTATTGAGATTTGTATATATTTTTCTGGGGGCAGCAGCGGGCTTTTTAGGAATAATAGCAGGTCTCTTTATAAATATTCTTCTCTGGACAGATACAAAGTCAATGGGAATTCCAATGGGCGCTCCTTTTGCCCCAATTACCAAAAGCGGAACCCCCGCATCACTTTACTTTCCACCCATATGGAAGCAGGAACAGCGTGATGATTATGTGAATTCAAAAAGAAAATTCAGACAGGCTCATATATCAAGAAAATGGTTTAACAAGGAGTGATTATATGCAGAAAAGCAGTGGAAGTCTCAGCATAGCAATTCTTTGCTCATGTGCCGTACTTTCAAAATATCTCGTGATTCTCCCTGAATATATGGTTAAATATGTAGGAAATGCTGCGTGGCTGGATGTTTTGGCGAAGTCAATCGTAGCACTTGTATCATTCTTCATCGTACTGTGGTTATACAAGCCATTTGCGCCAATTTCCTTCGCCGATACTTTTTCATTCACTCTGGGTAAAACAGGAAAAGTTATATTCAGTTATCTTTATGTCGTGTTATTTACAATTTTTAATTCTCTCCTATTAAGGCTTTTGGTAGAAGCGCTCAGCACCGTAATGGCAACTACTGCACCTGACGAATTTTTCGCCTTTTTTATAATTACTGCTGTTTTTGCTGCTGCATATAAAGGAACACGCTCAACCTCCTATTTAAGCTTGATTATCTTCCCGCTGGTCCTTATAACCATTTTTACAGTTCTATTTGCTCTGGCACCACATTACAGAACTGTAAATCTTATGCCGATACTTGGCATAAGCAGCAAAAGACTTTTAAACGGAATATTTGTAAAGCATTTTGGTTTCCCAGAAATTGTTCTGTTATTTTTCTTTGCTCCTGCACTGGGTTCTTTCAAAGAAATCAGAAAATCAGGTCTTATTACATTTGCCATAATTACATTTATATCAGTTTCGTTTACCCTCGCCTACTGTCTTACAATACCATTTCCTGCTTCTAAGAATTTCTTTTTACCCTTTTACCAAATGACTCGTATGATAAAATCAGGAGCATTTTTACAACGTCTAGAGCCTATTGTAGTGTTTGTATGGACAAGTTTCGTTATGTGCAGTATGAGTACACTTATTTCCGTAACGGCACGGCTTTTATCCGGTTCATTCAAAGAAACAGGAGAAAATTCCTTTGTGCCTGTTGTGAGTATAATAACATTCTTTATTGCTATGCTTCCTGAAAGTGAAAGCACTGCCTTTACACTTTATGAAAAGCTGCTCAACCTCAGCACTGTTCTCTTCCCTACAATACCTGTTATAGTACTGCTTATTGCGCGCATACGCAAGAGGAGGTTTTCCGCACAATGAAAAAAATAGTCCTCATTTTTTTATGTATATGTATTTTATTTTGCGGATGCAGTTACGGCGTAGAGGTGGATAAACAAGCGTTTGTTATTGCAGTCGGTGTTGACAAAGGAGAGGTATTCCCTCTGCGTGTTACCTTTGTGTTTGCAAATCCGTCCGCCAGCAGCGGCAGCAGTGAGGGCGGCAGCGGAGGAGGTGAAAGCAGTGAAAAAAGCTCTCCGCGATCAGACATCGTTACAGTGGAAGCACCTACTGTCTTTTCTGCTACTCGCAAGCTTGATTCTATTAAAAGCAAGGTGATAAACCTTTCTCATACTAAGGTAGTAGTTTTCTCTGATGAAATAGCAAAATCGGGTGTAAAGAACTTTCTTTCAGGATTTGCTTCATCACGTGATTTCCGCCCCAACACATATGTATGTGTATGTCAGGGACAGACACAGTCATATCTGGGCAGCATTAAACCTGCACAGGAAAGCAATATTGAAAAGTACTACGATAATATCATGCATAAGGTTGCCTCTGATAAAGTTAATGAAGCATATTTGTACTACCTGTATTTTAACATTGAGGAAAAATCCGGAGGTAGTCTTGTACCCCTTGTGGGAGAAAACACAAACAATCTTTCAAATACAGATGCAACTATAAATCCGCGAAGTGATGACTTTTCTTACGAAGCAATAGCGGGGGAAATGATTCGTGACTCTAAAAATCCTGCTGAGGTTTTAGGCGGAGCTATTTTTAAAGGAGATAAAATGCTCGGCACATTAGGAAGTTTTAAAACTGACCTATGCAGAATTATCTGTGACGAATACTATCCCAAAAATTACAGTATAAGCTATCCGGACCACCCTGATTTTGTAACCATACGCCTTATTCAACAGGAAAGTCCATCAATAAAAACATCGTTGG
>SVJI01000144.1 GCA_015069065.1 Oscillospiraceae bacterium
CATCCGCAGCGGAACAGAAAATGTAGGCGCGATAGCAGGGTTTGGAAAAGCCTGCAGTCTGATTGATTTAAACGACGGTATAAAGGTCGCACAGATAAAATCATATCTTCTGGAAAATTTGCTTAAAATAGACGGCGCAGTATATAACGGCGGCGGAAAAAACGAAAGTCCCTATATACTCAACATTTCCTTTGGGGACATTCGCTCGGAAATAATGCTTAATACCCTGTCAAATCAGGGGATATATGTTTCCAGCGGAAGTGCGTGTGCATCAGGCACCCATGGAAGCCATGTTCTGGCAGCTATGAATGTGCCCAAGGGTGACAGTGCCATTCGTTTCAGTTTATCAAGATACAACACTCTAAAAGAGGCACAATTTACAGTTGAAAAAATTATTGAAGCAGAGAAAGGACTACGCAGATGAAAGAAGTAATTCTCGTCAAATACGGAGAAATAATCCTCAAAGGACTTAACAGAAGTAAGTTTGAGGATTTGTTAATACGCAACATTAAAAAGGTTGTCGGCAGAGAAAACATCCTTTCTGTCAGAAAAGCTCAGGCGGTAATATATATCGAACCCGCCCCATGTTGCGATACTGATACGATGATGGAAAAGCTTAGTAAGGTGTTTGGCATTGTGTTTATTGCCAAGGCAGGTGTATTTGCCAAAGATATGGATACAATCCTTACTGATGGTGCAGATTATGTATGTGAATCCATGTACGGAGCGAAGAGCTTCAAGGTTGAGGCAAAGCGCAGTGATAAGAAATTCCCCTTTAATTCACCTGAAATCAGCCGTGAAATGGGCGGCGCGATTTTATCAAGGATTCACCCCCTTAAAGTTGATGTACTTAACCCCGAGGTAACAGTGCGTGTGGAAATCCGTGACAACGAAGCATATGTGTACGCAGACAGTGCCAGCAGCAAGGGTGCAGGAGGTATGCCCACAGGAAGCAGCGGAAAGGCTACAATTCTCCTTTCAGGCGGAATTGACAGCCCTGTTGCAGCATGGATGATTGCAAAGCGCGGTGTCGAACTGGACGCAGTGCATTTCTTCAGCCCACCCTATACCAGTGAACGTGCAAAGGAAAAAGTAATCGAGCTTGCTAAAAAGGTTGCTGAATACACAGGCAGATTTAACCTTTATATAGTTCCCTTTACCGAGCAGCAGCTCGCAATCCGCGACAACTGCCCCGAGGACCATCTGACACTGATAATGCGCCGAATGATGATGATGGCTGCAGAGAGAATTGCACTTAAAAATAATTCTCTGGCACTTATCACAGGAGAAAGTCTGGGACAGGTGGCAAGTCAGACCATACATGCCTTGGGGGTTACAAACGAAGTAATGACAACTATTCCTGTTTTTCGTCCGCTTATCGGCATGGACAAGGACGAAATTGTTACTATAGCACGTAAAATAGATACATTTGAAACATCAATTCTTCCATATGAGGATTGCTGTACCGTATTTACGCCACGCCACCCAACCACAAAACCCACTCTGGAAAAGATTATGGAAAGCCAGAACAAAATAGATATGGAGTATTGGGTTAACAAGGCAGTGGAGGAAACCGATTGGGTATTGATAGAACCAAATTCCTGAGAGAAATTCGAACTTCACATTAAAAAAAGGAGTCGCTATGACTAACGAACAAGTAATTACAAGGCTTATTGAAAAAAATATTTCCATTGCAACCGCTGAAAGCTGTACAGGCGGTTCTCTTGGAAAAATCATAACCTCTTTCCCCGGAGCGAGCAGTATATACGGCTACGGATTTATTACGTATGCCAACGAGGCAAAGGAGAAGCTTCTCGGTGTTTCCCACAAAACTCTGGATGAGTATGGGGCGGTAAGCTTTCAGACCGCCTGCGAAATGGCACGCGGTGCGCGGCTCGCTTCTGCAAGTGATGTTGCCGTCAGTGTGACAGGCATAGCAGGTCCCGGAGGGGGAAGTGCGGAAAAACCTGTAGGGCTTGTGTATATCGCTATTGCAGATAAAGACGGCGAAGAGTACCGACAGTTAAATTTAAGCGGCACGCGTGATGAAATCAGGGCGCAAACCTGCAATGAGGTATTTAAGTTAATAGCGGAAAAATTATCTCTGTAAAAACTTATTATTTTTCTGTCCCGAGTATTGACAAAACTAAAACTAACGTTTATAATAAGAACAGATGTTCGCTATAATCTACCTCTATAGGAAAGGATTGATATATATGTCCAACGAAAAGAAAGAAGCACTCGCCCTTGCAATGGCGCAGATTGAAAAACAGTTTGGTAAAGGCTCTGTAATGCGCCTTGGCGAAAGTGCGCACTACAACGTAGCATCTATTCCCACAGGTGCGCTCAGTCTTGATATCGCACTTGGTATCGGCGGCGTTCCCAAGGGAAGAATTATTGAAATATACGGACCTGAATCCAGTGGTAAAACTACTATTGCACTGCATATTCTGGCACAGGCACAGAAGCTCGGCGGCGAAGCAGCGTTTATCGATGCTGAACACGCGCTCGACCCTACATATGCAAGCGCTCTGGGTGTAGATGTTGACTCTCTGGTTGTGTCTCAGCCCGACACAGGTGAACAGGCTTTGGAAATCACCGAATCACTTGTCCGCAGCGGTGCTATTGATGTAATCGTTGTCGATTCCGTTGCCGCACTTGTTCCCAAGGCGGAAATAGACGGTGAAATGGGTGACTCCCACGTAGGTGTGCAGGCTCGTTTGATGAGTCAGGCACTGCGTAAACTTGCAGGCGTGGTAAATAAGAGTAATACTATCTGTATTTTTATAAATCAGCTTCGTGAAAAAATCGGAGTTATGTACGGCAATCCCGAAACCACTGCCGGCGGACGCGCGCTGAAGTTTTATGCATCTGTCCGCATGGATGTACGCAGGGTAGAAACTCTTAAAAACGGCAGCGAGTTTATAGGTAACCGCACTCGCGTTAAAATCGTAAAGAACAAGGTCGCTCCCCCATTCCGCGAGGCAGAGTTTGACATGATGTACGGTAAGGGAATTTCCCGAGAGGGTAATGTGCTTGATGTTGCAGTAAATCTGGATATAATCAAAAAAGGCGGCTCATGGTTCAGCTACAACGAGGAAAGACTTGGTCAGGGCAGAGAAAATGTTAAGCAGTATATGATTGAGAACCCTGATTTTACCGACGATATCGAAAACCAGATTCGCGAAAAGCTCGGTATGCCCCTGCTTGAAAAGAGAAAAGCTGAATAACTAAATTTAAAAGGAAGTCTGAAAATTTAGACTTCCTTTTTTGCTGCTTTATCACACCCGCATGGAAAATAGGAGAAAGTAGTGCAGAATGTGCAATTTAGCACACCCGATATTTATATAAGTTCCCAGAATAGGTCTGTGTACTCTGCAGGGTTTTCAATAGATATATCTGCAATCAAAAGCGCCTGATTGTAAAGCAGCTTGCCAAGTTTAGCACAGCGGTCCTTATCGAGCTGCCATGTATCCTGCAGCATATAAAACGCTTTATGAGTAGGATTGATTTCAAGAACTCTCTGTGCCTTAATATCGGGGTGGTCACCCGGGATA
>SVJI01000145.1 GCA_015069065.1 Oscillospiraceae bacterium
TTGTTTTAGTAGCAGAACCTTAACTTATCTGATACCATACTTTTCAATGATATAATCCATATCTTTATCGCCTCTGCCTGAGAGGTTTATGAGAACAGAACCTTTGCCCATAATTTTCGCTAGCTTCATACCATAAGCAACAGCGTGTGAGCTTTCAATTGCGGGAATGATACCTTCCATTCGAGAGAGTTCAAAGAAAGCATCAATGGTTTCATCATCTGTTACTACGTCATACTTCACTCTGCCAAGATCGTGCAAAAATGCGTGTTCGGGACCGCAGGACGGATAATCAAGACCGCTTGCAACCGAATAAACAGGAGCAGGCTCACCGTTTTCATCTTTAAGCATTATTGAATTAAATCCGTGCATAATGCCTTCCTCTCCGTAAGTAAGGCTTGCAGCGTGGTCGCCCATTTTAATTCCTCTGCCGAGTGGCTCAACACCATAAATATCGACAGGATCGTTTAAGAATCCTGAGAAAAGTCCCATTGCATTTGAACCGCCGCCGACACAGGCAACTACGCTATCTGGAAGTTCTCCTGTCATATCAATAAACTGTTCTCTTGCTTCTATTCCTACAACACTCTGGAAATCTCTTACCATCATCGGGAAGGGATGCGGTCCTACAACAGAACCGATACAATAAATGGCATCCTTGTATTCGTTGCAGTATGCCGTAAATGCCGCATCAACTGCCTCTTTAAGTGTTTGCAAGCCATCGTTTACTTCAACAACTCTTGCGCCGAGTATTTTCATTCTTGCAACATTGGGAGCCTGCTTTTTGATGTCAACAGCACCCATATAGATGTCGCACTCTAAGCCGAAATATGCAGCGGCAGTAGCAAGAGCTACACCGTGCTGACCTGCACCTGTTTCTGCAATAACCTTTTTCTTTCCCATATATTTCGCAAGTAAAACCTCGCCCATACAGTGATTTAATTTATGTGCGCCTGTATGGTTCAGATCCTCACGCTTAACATAAAGCTGAACGCCTGTGCCGATTTTATCGGAAAGCCTTGCAAGATGTGAAATCGGTGTTGGTCTGCCTTGAAACTCTTTTCTTATTCTGCGAAGCTCGTTTATAAATTTTCTTGACTTGCAGATTGTCTGATAGTTTTCGGATATCTCATTCATAGCAGTTTGAAGTTCGGGCGGAATGTATGAGCCGCCGTATTTTCCAAAATAGCCGTTTGCGTCAGGGTAGTTCTTAAAGTATGTGTCAAATTCAACATTATTATATTTCATGATAAAATTCCTCCAAATTTTGATATAGTTTAGGATGGTTTAGGTTTAGTCCATAATTTCATATTAAATTTATTTACACGGCGCAAAGCGCGCCACCAGCGTTTTGTCATAAGCATTTTATTTACCTCCTTCAAAAAAGAAAAACTCCTTTGATTTATATTTTGTCAAAGGAGTTAATAAAACAAAAACGCCCTTGACAGAAATATACTAATTCTGTCAAGGACGAATAAATACAAATATCCGCGGTGCCACCTTGATTCACAGCATGACCTGTGCGCTTAGCGAAGCTCCAACAAGCTCCCGACTTCTTACGCGAGTCTTACGTCTATGAATTTCCTCACAGCCCTTAGCAGCCCATATTACGCAGGAGACCTTTGTGGAACTCACACCATAATCCACTCGCTCGGAAAAGCCTTTGTCTGCCTTTTTTCTGCCTCAACGGTTTATTGATTTATTAAATTACTGTAATTATACCATTCTTTACCTACTTTGTCAATAGGTTAAAGAAAATTTTATTGACTTTTTTATTATTCTCCCATTTTCGGATAAGCATTGATGGGTAAAAAGCAAACAAAAAGGTGCATACAGAATTATTGATTACATTTATAGTATGCACCTTATCATATATGTATTTAGTTAAACAAAGCGGAATTTGTTATTCATTCTGATATTCCAAAATATCTCCTGCATTACATTCGAGGACTTCGCAGATTGCTGCGAGTGTAGAAAAACGAATAGCTGTTACTTTGTTGTTTTTAATTTTAGAAAGATTAACATTGGAAATGCCCACTCTCTCGGCAAGTTCATTTAAGGAGATTTTACGCTCCACCATCATTCTATCCAAGCGAAGAACTATTTTACCCATAACATCCTCCTCACAGCAATCCATCTACATCTTTTTCAAGCTCTGCTCCGCGAATAAAAAACTGAGTAAGACACAGAACAATAATTCCCATGAGGATACCGGTTGTATCAATGCTGACTTCTGCTGTTTCAACGCCTGTTACCAAACGGACAAAGATACTCATAATAAGTCCGATTACAGGAACTGCAATAGAAAAATAACCGATTTCACGCATCATGCGAATGTTATCCTTTTGAAATGGAGTAGCATTTTCCGACTTTTTGAAAATAAGATATAAATTGCGAAATACCATTGACACCACTGCAAGGATAATAAACGCTCCGATGCCAAATATCATGAAAGATGTCATATCGACATTTCCGTTTATAACCGGAGCATTTACTTCAAAACCATATACTTCAAGATTTGCACCACAGCACTCCTTTGCATCAAAGCCAACAAAATAATTTACTTTGTTTGGAGCCGTAACCGAGCAAATTGTTGCGGCCGCCATAAGTGCTGCTCCGACCCAGTGGAATACCTCTAAAATTTTTGCAATAATTTTTCCAAGCGTGTTTATAGCTTTCATCTCATATACCTCCAAAAGCTTTGATAATGAGAGTATATCAGAAAATTTAATGTTTGTCAAGTGTTTTTTAATGTTTTTCGTTAAACAATATATCTTTGTCATTAAATCAATGCTTGATGTTTGCTTAATTGTGATCCGGGAAGTCGCATTTGTAAAGCGAAATGCGGCTTTTGTAATTGAAGCGCAAGCTTGTATTTGACGGTTAAAAATAAGCGGAACCGGGATTTCAAAAAAAAGATTTCCCGATTCCGCTTTTCAATATAATTATACCACATTATATAAAAATGTCACTACTTATCTGAAAATGAGAGTTATTTTTTATCAGATCCTCAAGAGTTATGCCATCAAAATAGCCATTTACCATTTTGTGAAACTCTGTCCACATAGGAAGTGTGGGACAGGTGTCTTTTCTGTTGCACGGCTTTGCATCACATTCAAGACAGGTAACAGGTGCAAGATTGCCTTCTGTCAGCCTTAAAATATCTCCAATCCTGTACTCTGACAATGGTTTTGACAAACGATAACCACCGCCTTTTCCATGCACACCCTCTATAAGCTTATTTTTAGATAAGGTAGGCATAATTGCCTGAATATATTTCAGCGATAATCCCTGACGCTCAGCAACGGCTTTCATTGCAATATAGCCATCGTTTTGGTACTCTGCAAGATCAAGCAAAACTCTAATAGCATATCTGCCTCTTGTTGATATCAGCATGGATTTTCTCCTCCCTGTTACTAAAATGATATATAATCAATTATACACCATATCGGTAGGTTAATCAACTGTTATTCTGAAAAAAGTGGTGTTGAAAGATATCTGTCACCCATGGTCTGTCA
>SVJI01000008.1 GCA_015069065.1 Oscillospiraceae bacterium
TTTAAGGCGGAGTAATGAGGGTGTTGTTATGTACGAAATCATAAGAAAAAAACGCGATGGCGCAGAGCTTTCGCGTGATGAAATTTATAAACTTGTGGATGATTATGTTGCCGGAAAAATTCCTGACTACCAGATGTCAGCGTTTTTGATGGCGGTGTATTTTAATTCCATGACGACACAGGAGATAAGCCACCTGACGATGGCAATGGCACAGTCGGGTGATTTGGTAGATTTGTCTGAGCTTGGAAACTTATCGGTAGATAAGCACAGCAGCGGCGGAGTAGGTGACAAGACATCCTTTATTGTTGTACCCATAGCTGCCGCCATGGGATGTAAGGTTGCAAAAATGTCCGGAAGAGGACTGGGACATACAGGCGGCACGGCGGATAAGCTTGAAGCTATCCCCGGGTATAAAACCGACCTTTCTCCGGAACTACTTATTTCTCAGGCGAAAACAGTTGGTGCAGCACTGGCAACCCAAAGCGGCAATCTGGCACCTGCGGATAAAAAACTCTATGCCCTGCGTGACGTGACTGCTACTGTAGACAGTATTCCCCTGATAGCATCAAGTATTATGAGTAAGAAAATAGCCTCAGGTGCGAAAAATATTGTGCTTGATGTCAAGGTGGGCAGCGGTGCTTTCATGAAGAGTGTTGATGAGGCGCGCCGCCTTGCGCGATGTATGGTGGATATAGGGAAAAACAACGACAGAAATGTACGTGCACTTATAACAAACATGGATGTTCCGCTGGGAAATGCTGTGGGAAATACGCTGGAGGTTATCGAAGCAGTAGAAATACTAAACGGAAAGGGCGATAGAGCACTTCTTGATATATGCTGTGTGCTTGCCGCCCATATGGCATCCATGGCACTGGGGGAAGATGTTAAAGATTGCCTGCAAAGAGCGTATAAGTGTATAGAGGACAAAAGTGCGCTCATGAAATTCCGCCAGTGGATTGGTGCGCAGGGCGGTAATGTTCGTGTAATTGATGATACATCACTGCTCGAATCTGCACATATCATAAAAGAAGTGCGGGCAGAAAAGTCAGGATACATAACCGCCATGGATGCGGAGAGAATAGGCGCAATCTGTGTGGACTTAGGTGGCGGAAGAAAAACCAAAGAGGATGTCATAGACTATGCTGCCGGCGTAATAATGACTAAAAAAACAGGCGACTTTGTAGAAACGGATGAGGTTATAGCCTATCTTCATACCAACAAAGAAGAAACTATCCCAAAAGCACTTGTTGATTATAAAGAGGCACTGAAGATAGGGGAAGAAAAACCTGAAGAAATGAAACTTATATATGAAGTGGTAGAGTAAATTAAAAAAGCGACTTGCTAAAACAAGTCGCTTTTTCTGGGAAAGCCGAATCATAGAGATATTTTTGTTTCGCCTAAGCAAAACTACCTTTCACTTTCAAAATATATGATAGTAAATCAACAATTTTTTTTCATAAAGATATATAATACAATTCTCAACACTAATAATAAAGAGATAAATACTAAAAAGTATTCAAATTCAATACCGTTCTCTAATACAAAGCCCAAAATATACAATGCAAACGCACAAATTAACAAAATAGCATTAAATACTGTTTTCAGTGTAGTTTTATTATTTTCAATAATGAAATAACGCAAGTTAAAATATATACTCGTTTCGAGAATCGCTACAATCAATAAGGATATCGGTACCCCGATCATTAATAACTCGTGCACATAATATCCATCACCAGATATTTTGCGTGCAATTTCAAGTTCATTTTTATAGTAGAAGTATTCCATCGCATGTAAAACAATAGTTAAAACTATACTTATACAAAAAGAAATATTCAAAAACAATCCTTTTTTGTTTTTCAATATTATCACCCCATATATATTATACACTACATACAATCTGATTCCAACATGTAATTATATCACTAAACTCAAATAAATTCAATTATTAATTATTCATCAGCGAAGCGGCTTCATCATTTATTATTCATTAAAAAATTCTGTGGCAAAAATGAATGATGAATATTGAATAATGAAAAATGAGTAATACAAAACAAAAAATCCTATCTTTCGACAGGATTTTTATTTTGGTGCCGATGGCGGGAGTCGAACCCGCACGGTGTTGCCACCGACGGATTTTGAGTCCGTTACGTCTGCCAATTCCATCACATCGGCTTAACGGATATGATTATACTACAAAGAATTTGAAAAATCAATAGTTTTGTTTGATAATTTTTCATTTGTTTTTTCAGGCAAGGTGCGGTGTTGCTTCCTTGCGGTAAAGGATGGGGAAAAGTAGTGCAGAACGGACAAACTGAAGTCCGGAGGACCTTGCCCGAAGGCGTACGATGGTACGTCGAGAGGTGAAGTTTGTTCGTAGTATAGGGCAAAATAAAAAGAAAAATTCGTTGCAAAACGAATTTTCACCAAAAGTTTTGCAACGAATTAAATTTACTAAATAAATTCAATGGGTGGAATAAAAATGTCAGCCCTATACGTTCGGTGCTGCGTTTCCACATCCGTATTATTCTAAAAAGTCCTTAAGCTTCTTACTTCTGCTGGGGTGGCGGAGCTTACGCAGTGCCTTTGCCTCAATCTGACGGATTCTTTCACGTGTTACGTCAAACACACCGCCAACCTCTTCCAGTGTCCTTGCTCTGCCGTCCTCCAGACCAAATCTCAGACGGAGTACCTTTTCCTCACGAGGGGTAAGGGTGTTGAGTACATCCATTAACTGCTCCTTAAGAAGCATAAATGATGCCGCCTCACTGGGTGCGGGAGCATCATCATCGGGGATAAAATCACCCAGATGGCTGTCCTCCTCCTCACCGATAGGTGTTTCTAAAGAAACAGGCTCCTGTGCAATCTTCATGATTTCACGCACTTTTTCCAGACTCATGCCCATTTCCTTTGCAATTTCCTCGGGAGATGGCTCACGGCCAAGCTCCTGAAGAAGCTGCCTTGAAACACGGATAAGCTTGTTAATGGTTTCCACCATATGAACAGGAATTCGGATAGTTCTCGCCTGATCTGCAATTGCGCGGGTAATAGCCTGTCTTATCCACCAGGTTGCGTATGTGCTGAATTTATAACCCTTGGTATAGTCAAACTTTTCAACCGCCTTTATAAGACCTAAGTTTCCCTCCTGAATAAGGTCAAGGAAAAGCATGCCGCGTCCTACATAGCGTTTAGCGATGCTTACAACAAGTCGCAGGTTAGCCTCAGTCAGCTTTTTCTTGGCAACCTCGTCGCCCTCGCTCATTAAACGCGCGTACTCAATTTCCTCCGCAGGGGACAACAGCGGAACTTTACCGATTTCCTTAAGATACATTCTGACGTGGTCATCTACATTGATACCCTCGGGAACGGACAAATCCTCCAAATCCTCTTCGGAAATTTCAATTTTTGCGATTTCTGTTTCAATATCACCGACTACATCTATGCCCAGAGCCTCGAAATTATCGTGGATTTTTTCAATCTGGTCTACGTCCAGCTCCAGTTCAGAGAGCGCCTCTTCAATCTCCTGCTCTGTCAGCATTCCTTTTTGCTTACCCTTATCAATAAGGTCCTTAACTATTGTTTTTTTGTTTGCAGCTTCACTCATGCTTTAATTCATTCCTTTCGCCAATCCCCGCGGGACTCAGCCTTTTTGTTTTTTTGATTTAAGCAGCTCACTTATCAGTGTTATATCACCTTCTGATTGAGCCTTTTGAAGTTTCTCATTAAAAATCTCATTTTCAATCACTTGTGCAAAATCCTCTGCGGCGGCCAGATTGTCTGTTACGTTCTGTACGCTCATCAGTACGTTTGACAATTCTTTTTCGCTTCCTGCCATGCCAGAGAGCAAATAGTCCTTACATGTACCTGACTTATTATCGCTGTAATATGTGCAAATATGATTGAAAATCTGTTTATGTATATCCGTGGAAAAGCTCTCCTGTGTGAACTTGTCCATAAATCGGGTATAAACCTTACCGCTTTCTGCGAGCATCGCCAGAAAACCTGCCTCGGCAACGGTTCTGCGGTTTGATGCTCTGCGTATATCGCCCGTATCTCCGCTTACGGTTTTTCGTAATTGGGATGTGACTTCTTTCCTGACATTTTTTGCGTTGGTTTTCCTGACTTCACTGTTTATTGAGTCAGTGCTGATGCCCGTTTTTGCCGCCAAGCGGGTAATATAAACCTCCCTCTCGACTGCGCTTGATATCTGGGAGAAAAGCTTTGCTGCTTTCCCAAGCATCTCAATCTTTTGTGCAGTGTCGTTGAGGTCAATTCCGTTTAATAAGGTATCGATTCTGTGTTCGGTAACAGTTTTCGCTTTTGAAATAAGCTTTTCAAACTGCTCCACACCGTATTTTTTTATAAAGTCATCGGGGTCTTTAACATTGGGCAGTGTCAGCACCTTAAGCGGTGTGTCAAACTCCTTGAAAATTTCAGCAGCACGCTCAAGAGCCTTTTGTCCCGCACCGTCACTGTCAAAACACAGGTAGACAGGATTTTTTGAAATAAGCCGTGCCTGATCGCGTGTGAATGCCGTTCCGCAGGCGGCTACCGCGCAGTTAATCCCTGCCTGATGCAGGGAAATAACATCCATGTTTCCCTCAACCAATATATAATAACCGCGGCTGCTCTTTTTCGCAAGGTTAAGTCCGTAAAGATTTTTTCCTTTGTCAAACACCATGCTTTCAGGGGAATTCATATATTTTGCCGCATCGCCCGACAGTATTCGTCCCGTAAAGCCTACGATATTCCCCCTCACGTCAAATATGGGGAACATGACTCGCTCCCGAAAACGGTCGTAAACATGTCCCTTGTCAGTCATTATGCACAGACCTGCTTCGACCATCAGCGAGCGGTCGTAACCGCAGGAGCGTAAATGCTTTAGTAGAGAGTCCCAACCGCCCGGCGCATATCCCAGACCGAATGCTGCGATGGTTTTCCCCGAAAGCTTACGCCCTGTTAAATATTCCTGAGCCTTAGCGCCTGTGGGAGAAAGCAGACATTCTCTGAAAAAACGCGCTGCGTCACGGTTCATTTCATATATTTTCTGTTTACGCTTATACTTCTCCTCATCTCTGCCACCGACAGAATCCTCCGGCAAACGTATGCCCGCTCTTTCAGCGAGGAACCGCAGTGCATCAGGAAAATCCAGTCCCTCCGCATTCATTATAAATTGAAGTACACTACCTCCTGCACCGCAACCGAAGCAATGATATAACTGCTTGTCCGCACTGACATGAAAGGAGGGCGTTTTCTCCCGATGAAAAGGACAGCAGCCCATAAAGCTGTTCCCTGACCTTTTTAGCCGAACATAGCCGGAAACAATATCCACAATGTCATTTGCCGAAACGACCTCGTTGACAAGTTCTTCTGGAAAAAAAGCTGCCATCGTTAAAACCTCTTAGAAAAATTTCTTTAACATTAGTTTTCGACACCCAAACAGAAAATCCTTTTTTTTATATAAAAAAACTAATATTTTTTTTACTCTTGTATTATAGTATGGACTGAAAAAAGAAAAAAATTTCAAAAAAATACTTTACAAAGCCGATTTTATGTGCTATACTACGTTTTGTCAAATATTTGCGGGAGTGGCTCAGTGGTAGAGCGTCACCTTGCCAAGGTGAACGTCGCGAGTTCGAATCTCGTCTTCCGCTCCAGAAAAAATCCTGTCGTAAAGATAGGATTTTTTGTTTTTATCAATCACGCATTTTAACAAAAAACATATTGTAAAATGATTTAAAGTGGTATATAATAGGAGGCAAGGGAGGTGTTTTCATGGCTAAAGTAACAAAAGACACTATTATTTTGGATGTTCTGACAATGGATGCAGGCACAGCTCCGTTCTTTTTGGAAATCGGTATGCACTGTCTGGGTTGTCCCTCCGCAAGCGGTGAATCAATTGCAGAGGCTTGTGCGGTACATGGTGCTGATGCTGACGCTCTCGTTGCAAAGCTTAACGAATATCTGGAAAATAAATAATTGTCATATTTGAATGAGAAGAATGGGTTGCCTTAGGGCAGCTCATTTTTTGCGTTGTACGCTTATTGACATTTCGGGAGGAAAGGTGTAGAATGTATGAGGACATTGTGATATGCTGAACTTAAGGAGTAAACAAATGAAACGGTTAATTTGTCTGATATTTACGGCTGTGGCGCTAATGTGTTTTTCAGGCAGCGTAATGGCTGCAGATTATGTGTACTGTGCCTCTGTTGACGGAGAGATGTCACTGCATATTTCACCCGATGACGAAAGCTTTGTTGTAACGGTTGTTCCTGCATGCTCTAAGCTTAGGCTTATAGATACGGAGCAGACGTGGGGACTGGTGGAGTTTGATAATAAGAGTGGCTGGATAAACCTCAGCTTCACCCGTACGAGTTACTCTAAGGCAGCTGAGGCAACAGGTAACGACGCAGTAAGCAGTGTTAAGGTAAATTCCAAAAGCGGTAAAACAGTTTTATATAATGTTCCCACCGATGCTATTGCGCTCGGCAGTGAGGAAAAGTACACAATCCCAAACGGTACAATACTTAAGGTAACACGTGAAACGCAGTCGGGTTGGGGACTTGTTTCCATGAACGGTAAGTATGCATGGATTCAGATGAAAAACACTGTCCCCCACGAGGTGGAGGCAGATGCCGACAGGTACGGCATATATTATGTATATGTTCTCTCCGACGGCGGTAAGGGGCTTGAGCTCTGGGAAACTGCCGGCGGGAAAAACCTTTGTGCGGTAATTCCCGATTGTATCAAGCTTACAGTGCGGGAGGAAAAGGGTAACTTTGCCTATGTTTCCTACGATGGAATAAACGGATGGATAGACCTGCGCTATACTGCCGAGTCACTTGCCAATGCACAGTCAAACGCAGGAACGGCAGTAAATGTTGAATATACAGTTGACCCATCAGATGGCGCAGAGAGTGTCGATTTGCTCAGTGTACCGTCATCAAACCCAAATGACGGAGGCAGTGTTGTTGCAACCATTGAAAAGGGTGTGGCGGTATTTGGACTGCGAAGCACTCTGGGCGGATGGACACTGGTAAATTACGAGGGTGTTTTAGGTTGGATTCCTCCCGAAACTCTTTCGGTGTCAGAAACGTTGCATAAAGATATAACACAGGTGCTTGACTCCCCATACACAGGATATATTTCCAGCACCGAGAAAAAGGGACTAAAGATTTACGCCCGCCCCGATGAAGAAGCTGCTGTGGCAACTATACCTGAATTTACGCAGATTCAGGTGATTGCGGAAAAAGACGGTTATGAATACATTTGCTGTGACTATGCGGCAGGCTGGACAAAAAAAGGTACAATAGCACTTTCGCAGGAGGATGCTTTTGCGGATTTTACCAGTGAGAAAAAGGGACATTATATGACAGAGTGTGAAACTCTTTTCATGTCACTGCCTACGGAAAACGAGCTGTGCCAAAGCACAGTTTTGAGTGTTCTGAGTGAGAATACATATTTTCATTCCTCACACCTTGTAACCACAGGAAAGCAAAAGTGGGCGTATGCAGAAATAGACGGAAAATGCGGTTGGGTGAAGCTTTCGGATGCTCAGAAGGTGCTTTCCCCGCTTGTCATGCTGATGCTGGCTGTGGCGATTGTTCTGGTAATCGGTGCGGTTATTTATACTGTGATATATATAATAAAGAAGAAAAAGAGTCAGCACAACAAATCGGAAGGAGATAGTAGCAATGAAAATGGAGAAGAATTATCTGATGAAGGTAGCGGGCCTGGAGAGAGAGCTGCCGATGTTTCGTGTGAACGATAAAATTTCCATTGCCGCATTTATAATTTTTGGCGATGTTGAGCTTACGGTTAATTCTGCCAGAGAGCTTTTGAAAAAAGTGCCTGAGCATGATATTATGATTACTGCCGAGGCAAAGAGCATACCCCTCATTCATGAAATGGCACGTCAGGAGGGGTCAAATGACTACGTTGTAGCCAGAAAGAAACCAAAGGTTTACATGAGTGATGTTATTGAAGCATCTGTAAATTCCATAACAACCCACGGGGAGCAGAAGCTGTATCTGGGTAAGGAGGACGCTGATAAGCTGACAGGGAAGAGGGTTCTTATCGTAGACGACGTTATAAGTACAGGAGAATCACTTTCTGCGATAGAAGCACTGGTTGAGCGTGTGGGCGGAAACATCGTAGGTAAAGCCGCAATCCTTGCGGAGGGTGATGCAGCAGCCAGAAAGGATATTACATATCTGGAGCAGCTGCCTCTGTTCGATTTTGACGGAAATATTTTAAAATAAAATAAAAAAACAGTTGACAAAACCCAAAAGAAGTGTTATGCTATCTAAGCAATGAAGTAGAAGTTACCGCTTCTCACCGTGCGGGATACCCGGTACGGTTAATAAAAACACTTTTTTTGTGATGCTTGTGTTTAGTAGCGGTAGGTTCTCCTGCCGCTTTTTATTTGCGGTTCATTATCATTATTGGAGGTGTTTTCCATAGGCAAGGAAATGATGATCAACGAAGAAATCAGGGATAGTGAGGTAAGAGTAATCGACAGTGACGGAAGTCAGCTGGGAATTATGTCTACAAATGATGCACTGGAGGCTGCTAACAAGAGAAATCTTGATTTGGTAAAGATTTCCCCTCAGGCGAATCCCCCTGTATGTAAAATCATGGATTACGGTAAATATCGTTTTGAGCTTGCTAAGAAGGAAAAGGAAAACCGTAAGAATCAGAAGGTGGTAAACCTCAAAGAGGTGCGTTTGTCACCCTCGATTGACAATCACGATTTTGAGACAAAGCTGAAAAATGCCTGCAAGTTCCTTAAGAACGGTGACAAGGTTAAGGTTTCAGTCCGTTTCAGAGGTCGTGAGATTCATCATGCCTCTATCGGAGAGGAAATTTTGAAGCGCTTTGCTGAGGGTGCAGAGGAATTCGGCACAGTAGATAAAAAAGCGAAGCTTGAGGGTAAGAACATGGCGATTACAATTTCGCCGAAGAACTGATTATCAAACTGCCGTTACAGGAAGTTTAGATATATACATTTGAGAGGAGAGATATTATGCCTAAAATAAAGACACACAGAGCCGCTGCAAAGCGTTTCAGTCTTACAAAATCAGGTAAGGTAAAAAGAGCAAAGGCGTTCAAAAGCCACATTCTCACTAAGAAGGACACTAAGAGAAAGAGAAGACTGAGAAAGGGCTGCCTTGCAGACGTAACAAACGCAAAAGTTATTAAGAAGCTTATACCTTATAAATAAGAATTAGGAGGACTATAAAATGGCTCGAGTTAAGGGTGCACTCAGCACCAGAAAAAGACATAAAAAAATATTAAAACTTGCAAAGGGTTACAGAGGTGCAAAATCTAAGCTTTACAGAGTTGCTAATCAGGCGGTTATGAAATCTCTTTCATACGCTTACGTTGGCAGAAAGCTTAAGAAGAGAGATTTCCGTTCTCTCTGGATTACAAGAATCAGCGCTGCATGTAAGATGAATGACATCAACTACTCACGTTTCATGAACGGTCTTAAGAAGGCTAACATTGAAATCAACAGAAAGATGCTTTCAGAAATCGCTATTAACGATCCCGCTGCATTTACACAGCTCGTTGAAACTGCAAAGAGCAATCTTTAATAAGTAACTAAAAAAACCGTTTCCGCGTATACGCGGGGGCGGTTTTTAAAACAATAAGTATTTTTAAGCGGGGGGTGGCTTTGATTGATTATTACCAGTCGGGAAAACAGTGTTTTCAAAACTGCAATGCTGCTTAAAACTGCAAAGGGTCGCAGTGAAAAGGGTATGTTTATAATTGAGGGTGTACGCTCTGTGCGCGATGCGCTATCTAAGGGTGCTGATATCTTTTGTATTATACAAAAGGAGGGTACAGACCTTAAAATTGATACGGACAAGCCCACATATATCTTTGCGAAGAAGCTTTTTGACACTGTGTGTGAAACGGTAACGCCTCAGGGTGTGATGGCACTGTGCCGCATGGAAAATAAAACATTCGGTGATATCTTAAAGCGCGGCAAAGAACTGGTTGTAATGTGTGAGGCACTTCAGGACCCCGGAAATATCGGGACAGTTATACGAACTGCCCACGCAGTCGGCGCAGGCGGAGTTATCCTTACAAAAGGGTGCTGCGATTTGTATAATCCGAAGATTATCCGCGCCACAATGACAGGGATTTTCTCCGTGCCTGTTGTTTCAAATGTACAAAGTGGAGATGTTATAGAATATTTCAAGGCTAACGGTTATAAGATTGTAGCAGGGGCACTTACTGACAGTGCAGTTGATTTTTACGATGCGGACCTTTCGGGGAAGCATCTTATAATCGTTGGAAATGAGGGAAGCGGTGTTCGTCCCGAAACGCTGTCTATGTGCGATGCCGTCTTGAAAATCCCCATGGATAGTCAGGCGGAGAGCCTTAATGCAGCAGTTTCCCTCGCTGTAATGAGTTATGAGCATTATCGGCAAAATACAAAAAAACTTTAAATTTCAAACTTTTCTCTTTACAAAGACGGAAATTTAGTGTAACTTATTTATTGTGACTTTTCGCACGAGAGGATGCAGAAGATGGACAAACGCCTTATATGGACTGTTAAAGTGTCGGGTATAACTCCTACAGAAAAGAAACTTCGGGAGCTTTCTGAAAGGGAGGACTTATTTGACATTTCGTCTGTTGATATAAAAAGTAAGCAGTATAAGGATGCTGTGAGGAATTTTGAAACAGCAGAAAAGATGGGCTGCAGTATTGTTACATACATCGACGATTTGTACCCTGATTGTCTGCGCAGTATTTCTTCGCCGCCGCCTGTCCTTTATGTTCTGGGCAATGCACATATCCTCAGTGAGGTAGTATTTGCAGGTGTTGTGGGCGCGCGTGACAGTGATGATTACGGAAACCGCACCGCGCAGAATGTTGCCATGGAAATAGGTGAAACAGGTGCAGGGATTGTATCTGGCGGGGCGAAGGGAATTGATGCCGCCGCACATAGCGGAGCGTTGCGGGCAAATGCACCAACAGTTGCAGTGCTTGGGTGCGGACTCGATGTAGTTTATCCTAAGAGCAATAAGAGGCTCTTTGATAAAATAGTTAAATCAGGCGGTGCGATTATAAGCGAGTTTCCTTTCGGTGAACCGCCACTAAAGACAAATTTTCCGCGGAGGAACAGAATTATTGCGGCACTTTCTTCTGCTGTTCTGGTAGTTCGTGCAGGCAAACGCAGCGGAGCCCTTATAACAGCGACTCAGGCAATTGGGATGAATAAAACGGTATTTGCCGTACCGGGGAATATTGATAACAGACTCAGTCAGGGCACGAATGAGCTTATACGCGACGGTGCGTTGGTGTTTCTTTCCTCGGTGGACATAATAGACGAGCTTATTGCTAAAAATCCTGATTTCTTTGTAAGGGAAAGGTCCGCGCAAAAGAGCGAAGTGGTTACTCCTCATAACAGTACGGAGAAAACGGGTGAAGAGAAATTACCCGCGGAGCTTTCAGAATATGAAAGAGAGATTGTAAACATAATAAATGACGGATTTAATACACAGTATATGATAGAAGAAAAAGCATCCTTTGATGCGTCCAGATTAGTGGCGCTTTTAGGGATGATGGAAATAAAGGGCATTATAAAAAAAGGAACGGACAAGAAGTATAAAGTAATCAATTAAGATTGACATTAAACAGGAGGCAGATGCTAATGGCAAATTATCTTGTAATAGTTGAGTCCCCGGCAAAGGCAAAAACAATAAACAAATACCTTGGAAAAAATTATACAGTAATTGCATCTATGGGACATATGCGCGATTTGCCCAAGAGCCAGCTTGGTATAGATTTGGAAAATGGTTATGAGCCAAAGTATATTACTATCAGGGGAAAGGGCGACCTTATGTCAAAGCTTAAAAAGGCCGCAAAAGCTGCTGATAAAATATATCTGGCAACTGACCCTGACCGTGAGGGTGAGGCGATTAGTTGGCATTTGGCGAATATTCTTGATATAGACACGACGAAAAATTGCAGAATAACCTTTAATGAGGTTACGAAGTCTGCCGTAACTGCATCGCTTAAGGCGGCACGTCCCATTGACGAAAATCTGGTGGATGCGCAGCAGGCACGCAGAGTTCTTGACAGAATCGTGGGTTACAAAATCAGCCCC
The DNA here is from genome assembly GCA_015069065.1 of Oscillospiraceae bacterium. Lineage (GTDB taxonomy): Bacteria > Bacillota > Clostridia > UMGS1883 > UMGS1883 > UMGS1883. The sequence continues at coordinate 12,119 of SVJI01000008.1, forward strand.
ATTCTATGGAAAAAGGTTAAAAAGGGACTTAGTGCCGGCAGAGTGCAGTCTGCTGCAACTAAGCTTGTTGTAGACCGTGAGCGTGAGATAAATTCCTTTGAACCTAAGGAATACTGGACACTTACTGCCGCCCTTACACAAAAGGGAGAGCGCAAAAGCATACAGGCAAAGTTTTACGGCGTAGGCAGTAAGAAAAAGGAACTGCGCAGCTTTGAAGAAACGGCTGAAATTTTGAGCAAGGTGGAAAACTCCCCCTTTGTTGTAAAGAGCGCCTCTTACAGTGAAAAGAAGCAGCAGCCGTCTCCTCCTTTTACAACAAGTACACTTCAGCAGGAGGCAAGCCGTAAGCTCGGCTTTACATCCCGCAGAACGATGTCTGCAGCGCAGCAGCTTTATGAGGGCGTGGCAGTTCCCGGAAAGGGCACACTGGGTCTTATCACATACATGCGTACAGACTCACTCAGAATTACTCCCGATGCACAGGAAAGTGCCCGCGGCATAATAGCGGAAAAGTACGGAAAAGAATATATGCCCAATGCTCCCCGAAATTATAAAACAGGGAAGAATGCACAGGATGCACATGAAGCAATAAGACCTACCGTTGCACAGATTGAGCCTGACATGATAAAGGGCGCAGTCAGCGCAGATTTGTATAAGATATATAAGCTTATCTGGGAGAGGTTTATTGCCAGCCAGATGTCCAACGCAGTTTATAATACACTGAGTGCAGAGTTTGATGCAAACGGCTGTACATTCCGTGCAGCTGCACGAACACTGCAGTTTGCGGGATATCGTGCAGTGTATATTGACGGCAGTGAAGAAGACAGTGAAAAGGAAGAAAAGCGTCTGCCTGCTTTGGAGGAGGGCATGAGCTTTACCTCAAAGGAAATTGAAAAAGAGCAGCACTTTACAGAGCCCCCTGCAAGATATACCGAAGCATCTCTCATTAAGACGATGGAGGAAAACGGTATTGGAAGACCCAGTACCTATGCGCCCACCATCACAACTATTCTGGGAAGAGATTATGTAGCGCGTGAAAAGCGTATGCTTAAGCCTACGGAGCTTGGAACGATTGTTACGGATATTATGGCGGAGAATTTTTCAGATATTGTAGATGTTGATTTCACCGCAAATATGGAACAGCAGCTCGATAACATAGAAGAGGGCAGCGAAAAGTGGAAGGATGTCATTGATAGATTCTACAAGCCGTTTAAGTCCGTTCTGGAAAAAGCCGAGGCAGAAATTGAAAAGGTACAAATCAAGGAAGAGGTTTCTGACGAAAAGTGCGACAAATGCGGAAGAAACATGGTTATAAAGCTTGGTCGCTTTGGTAAATTCCTCGCGTGTCCGGGCTTCCCCGAATGTCGTAATGCAAAACCCATTCTTAAAGATACAGGTGTAAAATGCCCCAAATGCGGAGCAAGAATCGTGGAAAGACGCAGTCAGCGCGGAAAGAAGTATTTCTCCTGTGAAAATGCACCCAAGTGTGATTTTATTTTGTGGGATGAGCCGACAAAAACACCGTGTCCCTCATGCGGTGGTGTAATGACGAGGAAATATCTCAAACGCGGCAGTGTAACTGTTTGCTCAAATCCTGAATGTGACACTAATAAGAAGAAAGAAAAAGGTAAGGAATAAGGTTTTATGGAGCTTAAAATTATCGGCGGCGGTCTGGCAGGGTGCGAGGCGGCGTGGCAGGCAGCGGAAAGAGGAATCAAGGTAAAGCTTTACGAAATGAAGCCGTCTGTTTTCTCGCCTGCACATACAAACGAAAATCTGTGCGAGCTTGTATGCTCCAACTCTCTCAAGGGGAACGGACTTGACAATGCATGCGGACTTTTAAAGGAAGAAATGCGCCGTATGAATAGCCTTGTCATTAAATGCGCCGATGAAACAAGCGTGCCTGCAGGCGGCGCATTGGCGGTTGACCGCGACAAATTTGCCGCTCTCGTTACAGAGCGCATTCAGGCACATCCCAACATCGAACTTGTAAGCGAGGTTGTCAGCGATATTAACACCGATGAATACACAATCGTTGCAAGCGGTCCTCTTACCCATGAAACATTAAGTGATGCGATAATCACCCTGACAGGACAGGAATCACTCTTTTTCTTTGATGCGGCGGCACCTGTCGTAACGCGTGAGAGCATAGACGAAACTAAAACCTACCTTGCCGCACGGTATAATAAAGGCACAGCTGATTATATCAACTGTCCCATGGAGAAAGAAGAATATGAAGCCTTTTACGAGGCTCTAATCAGCGCAGAGCGTGCCCCGCTTCATGAAAATGTTGAAAATGTGAAAGTGTTTGAGGGGTGTATGCCTGTTGAGATTATGGCAAAGAGGGGGAGAGAAACTCTCTGCTTTGGACCGCTTAAACCAAAGGGACTGCCCAACCCCAAAACAGGTCGGGAGCCGTATGCAGTGCTGCAGCTTCGCCGTGACAACACGGAGGGTACACTGTATAATCTGGTAGGATTTCAGACAAATTTGAAATTCGGGGAGCAGAAAAGGGTGTTTTCAATGATACCGGGACTTGAAAATGCCGAGTTTGTACGCTACGGTGTAATGCATAGAAACACATATATCAATTCTCCTGCGGTGCTTGACAGCGACTACAGCCTGTTAAAATATCCCAAGGTATTTTTTGCAGGGCAGATAACAGGTGTAGAGGGATATGTGGAATCAGCGTCCTCAGGACTTGTCGCAGGTATCAATGCAGCGCGGAAAATGCGTGGAGAGAGTTCCGTTGTATTTCCTGCATCCACCTGCAGCGGAGCGCTCATTAAGTATATAACCGACAGGGAAAATAAAAAGTTCCAGCCGATGAATGCCAACTTCGGCATTATCGAATGGAACCGTGTAAAAATCAAAAATAAAAAGGAAAGATACGAATATATATCATCACTTGCTCTCAAAGCACTTGAAGATATTGAGATTTCTTAAAACAACGCTCTTACCGCGCCACGAAAAGGCGCGGTTTTTGTATTTACGCATAAATTCTTTGTTTGAAAGAGTTTCTATGTCCTCTATGTTAAGAGAGGGGATTAAATCCTCTGTAAATTCTTTCATCGGCTTTGGTGTGATATTGTTATGCGGACAAACCCTCTGACACATGTCACAACCGAATATAAGAGCTGATTTTTTTAGTATGGCAATTTCTGTTTCGGTAAGCTCGCCCTTTTTCTGGCTTATATGGGACGCGCATTTTGAAATGTCAAATTCCTCTCCCAATGCACCTCCGGGACATTTTTCAATACACCGATTACAGCCTATACACTTTTTTTGAATCGGTGTGTCTGGGGTTAAGTTCAAATCACATAAAATGTATCCAATGAAAAACCAACTTCCGAAATCATCATTTATCAGCATATGATTTTTGCCGTAAAACCCAAGACCTGCCTCGTATGCTAAGTGACGGTCAACCTCAGGACCGATGTCGGCAAATACGTCACAGCAGCAGTCAGGGGCAAGCGTGCGGATAAAATCGCAAACCGCGGAAAGCTTTTCATTTATAACCTTATGATAATCGTAAGAACGCGCGTACAGTGACAAATTGCCGTCCTCAAAGCCTGTAAAATATGGAAACAGGCAGACTATGGCAGATTTTCCGTCATAGTAGGAAACGCCGCACTTTTCAATTCCCAGTGAATGTATAAATTCAAATATTTTTTCTTTCATAGACTGCCCTCCTTTTGGTTATTCATCGCACTTTATCATTGATATGGCACAATAAACCTTTTCGTAACCCATACCAAGGAGCAGCTTTGAGCAATAGTTTGCCGTTGCCCCTGTGGTATATATATCATCAACGAGCAGAATTGTACCGCTTCCTTTCATTTCTTTGGGAAAGTAACACTTTTTCACGTTTTCACGTCGACGGGCTGCATTTAATGTGTGCTGCTGCTCGCCATCATTTGTCCTGATAAGCGTGGCAACACACTCTACATTGAGCAGCTTTGACAATTCCTTTGCAATAAGCTCCGATTGATTATAACCGCGGATTCGCCTTGACCGCGGGCTCTGCGGAACATAGGTAATAAAGTCGAATTTGGTGAAGTGCCTTGATGTCAGAATTTTATCTGCCAGAAGATATGCAATCCCCTTTGAGAAGTAAGGATGTCCGCCTTTAAGGGCGATGGCACCATCCCTCGCACTGCCTTTATAGCGCAGAGGGACAAAGGAATGTTCAAAATACGTCTTTTCATTACGGCAGATGGGGCAGACCTCATGGGAAAATTCCTCCAGTGGTCTTCCGCATACACGGCAGACTTTGTTTCCTGTAAAGGGAAGCTGCATCATGCAATTACTGCACACAGGTGCTTTTTCTGATAGGATTTTTCCGCAAAAAGGGCATTTTCGCGGAAAAAGTAAATTGAAAACAGAGTTAAACATAAAATTTCTCTCAATTATCCGTATTAAAGGCACTTTGTAGCCTTTGGCAAAGATTACTGTAACGAAGCTGAAGCTTGTTATTTTGTACCATTGTGGAAACACACTGCATATTTCCCACTAAAATGACGAGTTGCTTTCCGCGTGTTACGGCAGTATAGAGCAGGTTTCTGGTCATAAGCATGGGCGGGAAAGTACACACAGGAATTATAACTGCACTCCATTCACTGCCCTGACTCTTGTGAACGGTGAGGGCATATGCTATTTCGAGGTCCTCGACAGAGGAAAAATCATACTCCACAAGCTTATTATCGTCAAAGAGAATACGCATCGTCTTATCCTTGTTTGAAATATCGATGACAGTACCTATATCTCCGTTATATATGCCGAAGCCGTCACCGCTGCCATCGGGCAGTGACCAAATCATATCGTAATTGTTGCGGGTCTGTATAACCTTGTCACCTGTGCGGAAAATACGCTCGCCAAATTTTTTCTCTTTTTTTCCTGCGGCGGGGGGGTTAAGCCGTTCCTGTAAAACCTTGTTCAGATTTATTGTTCCCACAATCCCCTTGCGCGAGGGGGAAAGCACCTGAATATCACTGATTGAGTCAAATCCATACGCCTTACCCAATCTTCCGCAGCAAAGCTCGCATATGGTTTCCAGTGCACCGTCAGGAGTCCTGTTCATGAAGAAAAAGTCCGTCTTACTGTCGTTTTCCAGAGGCATCAATCCCTGATTTATTCGGTGGGCGTTGGTTACGATACGGCTCTCTTCCGCCTGACGGAAAACCTCGTTCAATCTTACAGAAGGAATAACTCCACTGTCAAGCATATCACGCAGTACGTTACCCGCGCCTACTGACGGAAGCTGGTCACTGTCACCTGCCATAATCAGGCATGTCCCTCTTTTCAGTGCTTTTAGTAAAGAACCGAAAAGCAGTATATCCACCATGCTCATTTCATCAACTATTACAACATCTGCATCTATGGGGTTGTATTCATTCCTTGCAAAACGCTGATTCTGTGCATCACTTACCTCCACCTCAAGCAGTCTGTGCAGGGTTTTTGCCTCCATATTACACGATTCACTAAGTCGCTTTGCCGCCTTTCCTGTCGGGGCGCAGAGAGCGATTTTATATTCATGACTCTGGAAAATTTCCATTATTATTTTCATTATGGTGGTTTTACCTGTGCCGGGGCCGCCTGTAATGATAAGCACGCCGCCGCTCAGCGCTTTTTTCACTGCCTCCTGTTGCATGGGGGACAGCTCGATTTCACTTTTTACTGAATGGAGTGTTATGTCCTGCTCGATGTTATTCACTGCGGGACGTGCAGTTGAAAGAAGCTCGGAAAGCCGCCCTGTACAGGTAAGCTCCATGTTATAGTATAACGGCAGATATACAAAATCCCCCTCAAAAATCAGCCGTCCGTCATGACGGAGAGTTGTCAGTGACTGCATGACGGCAGCTTCGTCGCATCCCAGAAATGAAGCAGACGAAGAAAGCAGGTCATTGTATTTAAGGCACGTATGTCCTGAAAGTGCCGCATATGTCAGCATATAATTTATTCCCCCCGCAATTCTGCCGGGGTGGTCCTTGGGCAGATTCATCGTGTTTGCGATACGGTCTGCCGTTTTAAAACCGATTCTTTCCACACTCTCGCAGAGAATGTAGGGATTCTCCTTTATCAGGTCAATTGCCTTTGTGCCGAAAATTTTATGAACACGCAGGGCGAGGTTGGGGGTAACGCCGTATTCCTGAAGAAACATTACTGTCTGCGCCGCGTCCTGACGGATGATAAATGACTCGGAAATTTTTTTCGCGCGGTTTGCGGAAATTCCGCTTATCTCCGCGAGCCTCTCGGGATGAAGAGCGATAATTTCAATCGTGTCCTCACCAAATTTATTGACAATCTTTTTAGCGGTCGATTCGCGTACACCGCTTATGATTCCCGAAGCCAGATATGCCAAAATAGCGCTGACCTTTTTGGGCAGCGCTCGCTCAATCATCGATACGGAAAACTGTTCACCGTAGTCAGGATGTGTTACCCATTTCCCTGTAAGGTGTACCTGCTCGCCCGGTGCGATAAAGGGCATATGCCCGCAGGCAGTTACAAGAGAGTTGTTGACGTTTACATCACAGACGGTGTAGCCGTTATCGTCATTCTGATATATTATCTCGTAAATTTCCCCCTCGAGGGTATCTGTTTCTTTCGTATTCATAAATATTCCTGCCAATCGAAATCTGAATAATTGAGTCATCGGGAATGTCATCGAGTATGCGCCATGCATCCGATTTTTTGCATACATGGGACTCAATGCTGCAGTATTTACCCTTGTATATTACAAGAAATATCATCATCAGTGAAATTACAAGAGCTATAATTGAGCCTGTCATAATTATCACCAGTATCATTATATGCAAAGGAAAAGACGGCGGTGTAAAAAACCTTTTCACACCGCCATTGTTTTTAAATATATTGCTTAAGGGTATCTACCATGTCAAGTCTTTCCCACGGGAGGTCAAGCTCGTTTCTGCCGAAGTGTCCGTATGCGGCAGTCTGTGAATAAATCGGTCTGCGCAAATCAAGTGTATTGATAATTGCTGACGGACGCAGGTCAAAATGCTCATTTACAATCTCGCTGAGCTTTTCATCACTAATCTTACCTGTGCCGAATGTATCAATACGTACCGATACAGGACGTGCCACGCCGATTGCGTATGCCAGCTGAATCTGACACTTGTCACTGAGCCCTGCGGCAACAATATTTTTGGAAATATAGCGCGCCATATAACACGCACTGCGGTCAACCTTCGTCGGGTCCTTTCCCGAAAATGCGCCGCCGCCGTGGGGCGCAAAGCCGCCGTATGTGTCAACGATAATCTTTCTTCCTGTAAGACCGCTGTCACCCTGAGGACCGCCTATTACAAAACGGCCTGTGGGGTTGATGTAATACTTTGTATCATCGTCAATCAGTGAGCTATCAAGAGTAGGCTTGATTACATGCTCAATCATGTCATCTCTTATCTGATCCTGAGAAACGTCTGCCGTATGCTGTGTCGAAAGTACAACAGTATCTATTCGCTTAACCTTATCTCCGTCATATTCCACAGTTACCTGTGTCTTACCGTCGGGTCTTAAGTAGGGGAACTTACCGCATTTGCGTACTTCCGTAAGCTTTTTCGCCATCTTCTGTGCATAGTAAATGGGAGCGGGGAGGTATTCGTCAGTTTCGTTTGTAGCGTAGCCGAACATCATACCCTGATCGCCTGCACCGATTTCGTGGTCGGAATCCTCGCCCGACTTAGCCTCCTGAGATTTGTCAACACCCATGGCGATATCTGCTGACTGCTTGTTGAGTGTGTTAAGTATGGCGATTCCGTCTGCGGAAAATCCCATCGTGGGGTCGGTATAGCCGATTTCCTCCACAGTTTTCTTAACAATTGAGCGGATGTCGTAGGTGTGTGTGGTTGTGATTTCACCAAACACCATCACCATGCCTGTTGCCGCACAGCATTCACAGGCAACACGCGCCTGCGGGTCATGCGCTAAAATATCGTCCAGCACCGCATCTGAAATTTTGTCACAAACCTTGTCGGGATGTCCCTCTGTAACAGATTCGGATGTAAAAAACTTCTTGTTTATCATCATTTGTAAATCCTCCATTTAAAAAATAAGTCCCAGTAAGCCGTAAGAAACAGCACTCATAATTATTCCCGCGGTAATTACACCGCCTGTTATGGCAATGAATGCATCGCGGAATTTAAAGTCCAGAAAGCTTGCGATTAAAGCACCTGTCCATGCCCCTGTTCCGGGAAGCGGTATAGCCACGAAAAGAAAAAGTCCCCAGTTTGCATACTTTGTAACCTTTTCTTTGTTCTTATTAACCTTACGCTCCA
>SVJI01000009.1 GCA_015069065.1 Oscillospiraceae bacterium
ATCGGAGTTATGTACGGCAATCCCGAAACCACTGCCGGCGGACGCGCGCTGAAGTTTTATGCATCTGTCCGCATGGATGTACGCAGGGTAGAAACTCTTAAAAACGGCAGCGAATTTATAGGTAACCGCACTCGCGTTAAAATCGTAAAGAACAAGGTCGCTCCTCCTTTCCGCGAGGCAGAGTTTGACATGATGTACGGCAAGGGTATTTCCCGAGAGGGTAATGTGCTTGATGTTGCAGTAAATCTGGATATAATCAAAAAAGGCGGCTCGTGGTTCAGCTACAACGAGGAAAGACTCGGGCAGGGCAGAGAAAATGTTAAGCAGTATATGATTGAAAACCCTGATTTTACAGACGATATCGAAAACCAGATTCGCGAAAAGCTCGGTATGCCGCTGCTTGAAAAGAGAAAAGCTGAATAACTAAATTTAAAAGGAAGTCTGAAAATTCAGACTTCCTTTTTTGCTGCTTTATCACACCCGCATGGAAAATAAGAGAAAGTAGTGCAGAATGTGCAATTTAGCACACCCGATATTTATATAAGTTCCCAGAAGAGGTCAGTATATTCGGCAGGGTTTTCAATAGATATATCTGCAATCAAAAGCGCCTGATTGTAAAGCAGCTTGCCAAGTTTAGCACAGCGGTCCTTATCGAGCTGCCATGTATCCTGCAGCATATAAAACGCTTTATGAGTAGGATTGATTTCCAGTACCCTCTGCGCCTTAATGTCAGGGTGGTCACCCGGGATTGTTGCAAAGTATTTCTCCATTTCGAGTGATACTTCGCCATCTGTTGTAAGGCATACAGGGTGACTCTTAAGCTTGTTTGAAAGCCTTACTGCGATAACCTTGCCGTCGAGACTGTCACGCAGATAATCAAGCATTACCTGATTTTCCTCCTGCTTTGCCTGAGTATCGCTCTTTTCCTCTTCGCTTTCAATACCCAAATCCTTATCATTCACACTCTTGAACTGCTTTCCGTCGATTTCTCCCAGCATATTCACAACAAACTCGTCTACCTCATCCGTCATATACAGGATTGAGAAGCCCTTGTCCTTAAGAGGCTCTGTCTGGGGAAGATTGTCAATCTTTGACACAGATTCTCCGCAGGCATAATAAATATATTTCTGCTCCGCAGGCATTGTTTCAACATATCTTTCAAGTGTTACAAGCTTCTTTTCATTAGAGGTATAGTAGAGAATAAGGTCCTTTAACAGTTCTCTGTGTGCGCCGTAATCTGCCACGATACCGTATTTAAGCTGCAGACCAAAGCTCTGCCAGAACTTTTCATAGTTTTCGGGGTCATTGTTAAGAAGCTTCTTAAGCTCCTGCTTAATTTTCTTTTCTATATTGTTACGGATTGCGGTAAGCTGCCTGTCATGCTGCAGCATTTCACGGGAAATGTTGAGGGACAAATCCTGAGAATCTACAACACCCTTTACAAATCGGAAATGCTCAGGAATCAAATCCTCGCAGCTGTCCATAATCATAACGCCGCTGGAGTAAAGCTCCAGTCCGCGCTGATACTCTTTTGTATAATATCCCATGGGGGTGTTTTTGGGAACGAACAACAGTGCCTTATAAGAAAAGCTGCCCTCGACATCTGCACGGATTGTAAGTGCAGGGTCCTGCTGGTCAAAATACTTTTCCTTATAGAAACGGTTTAATTCCTCCTCTGACACATCATCCTTACTGCGCTGCCACAGGGGAATCATACTGTTAACGGTTTCTTCCTCAATATATTTTTCATATTCAGGCTTGTCAGAATCAGGCTTTTCAATTTTACGTGATTTTTCAACATCCATCTTGATGGGATAACGGATATAGTCAGAATATTTTTTGATAAGTCCGCGAAGCATATATGTTTCCAGATAATCACTGTAACGTTCATCCTCGCCGTCTTCCTTAATCTTCATATATATATCTGTACCAACGCTGTCTTTTCCTGTCTCGGTAACTGTGTATCCTTCCGCGCCATCAGATTCCCAGCAATACGCCGTGTCGCTTCCATATGCCTTTGTAATAACAGTAACCTTGTCTGCTACCATAAACGCACTGTAAAAGCCTACACCAAACTGACCGATAATGTCAATATCCTCCTGTTTTTCCATATCGCTTTTAAACTGGAGAGAACCGCTCTTTGCGATAGTACCTAAGTTTTTCTCCAATTCCTCTGCCGTCATACCGATACCGTTATCGCTGACCTTTATAATACGGTTTTCCTTGTCAACGGTTATTTTTATATAGAGGTCCTCACGTGCCACACTGCAGCCGTCCTCGGTAAGAGATTTATAGCACAGCTTGTCCAGTGCATCCGATGAGTTTGAAATAATCTCCCTCAAAAAAATCTCCTTATGAGTATAAATAGAGTTAATCATCATATCTAAAAGCCTTTTTGACTCTGCCTTAAACTGCTTTTTTGCCATGGTAAAAACTTCCTTTCTTAAACCAAGGGGAATGGTTTCCCTTGGAAACTATATTAGCACTCTAAACTTTAGAGTGCTAATATAGTTTAACATTATTGGTTTTATTTGTCAATACCTGTTAATAGAAGATTCATAATTTACTCGGGAAATATGCCGAAGTTTCCCGCATGGCTTCCCTCGATTGCTGTGAATAGCCGTGTTTTAAATCCGGGATTTTCGCGCTCCAGCTGCTTTACGAGGTCTTTTACATATTCCCTTTTCGTATGCTTATCCGCAGGACACAGATTTTTTACAACAGGCAAATCATAACGCTTTGAAAATCCTGCTATATAGCTTTCAGGCGCATAGAGCATCGGGCGTATAAGGGTAATGTCCTTTCTGTCAAGATACGTTACAGGGGAAAAGCAATTCACCCTGCCCTCATACACAAGGGAAAGCATAAACGTTTCGAGAGCATCGTCGTTATGATGCCCCAGTGCCACCTTATGGCTTCCAAGCTCCAGCGCCGCATCATGCAATGCTCCACGGCGCATTTTTGCGCATAAGGAACACGGGTTTGTTTCCTTTCTTATTTCAAAAAGAATCTGTGCAATATCTGTTTCCTTTAAAACATACTCAACATCCAAGCTTTCACAAAGCTGCGCCACACGGTCAAAATTCATTTCCTCATAGCCCATGGAAAGTGTGACTGCCGAAAGCTTGAATTTCTTCGGGTAAAAATCCCGAATCTTTGCCAGACCGTATAAAAGCGCCAGTGAATCCTTCCCCCCCGACACTCCTACAGTTATGTGGTCATTTTCATTTATCATTTTATAGTCATCTACGCCGCGGCGCAAATAGCTAAGTAATTTTTGCATAAACTTTTCTCCCTCTGCCTGTTATGTTAAAAATATAACACATTTCGTCAGGGATTACAAGAAATTTCAGACATCAAACCCCGATTTTCTGAAACGTATAAATGAAATCAGAACGGATGCTATCATAAATAACTCACAGATAATTCCACCTATTGAAAAAGTAATAAAAATATTATTTATCAGCCAGGCAGGTGATACAAAGAAAAAGTGTGTTTTCCGTATAAATGCGCCGCTTCTGTGCCACTGCGCAAAGGCAGATGCCAGCTGTGCAAACAACAGCACAATTGTCCACGGGGTTTTATACGCAAATATGGCAACCAGAATATATAAAACATAAACCATGGAAAAAAACACATTGTTGTGCGTTTTTTTGTTCAGATAGGCTGTAGAATTAAAAATATTCACCAGATTAAAGCCCGCACTTGAAAAATCCCCCAGCATCATAAAGCTGACAGAAAACAACAGGCTTCCGGCGCCAATCATCATAATAAGATTTCTGTTCCTTTTGCACTGAAACGACAAAATATTAAACGCCATCGCGATAATACTTATGGCTTGAGCAATTACTATCATCTTATACCTCTTTCTGCAAATAGCCGAAACGAAATACAACGGCATTCGTTTCGGCTATATAATGGTGCTTTTTATCAATACTTGACAGCCATCATTTCCAAAGCTTTCTCTGTCATTTTACCCAGAGCGTTTTCTTCGGATGCGAGGGCGGCAAATTCTAAAATTGCGTTATAATCATCGGAGCCTTTTTCAAATCCTGAAATCTCGGTCAGAATTTCCTCAGGAGAAAGCTTCGAGGTTTCGTCCATTTCAAAGTTCATTGCAGCAGCAATTGCAGCATACTGGAAAACAGGCTTTATGCCAACTTCCTTACAGGTGCGGATTGCTCCGACAAGACGGTCATCACAGGAAAGCTTACGCTTTAGGTCTCTGCCGACTCTGAATACTGTATCTCCCAGCTTTTTGTTTGTAAAACGGAAAAGCAGGTCTCCAACATGCTCGTAAAGCGGTACGACAGGCACATCATACTTTTGTGCCAGAGCAACAGCAGATGCCATCATTCCATTAAGCACCATTGCGCGTATTTCTGAATCCTCCATTGCCTGCCATATGTACTCATATCCCTTTAACTGACCAAAATATGCCGCCATTGAATGTCCCATATTATGAACAAAAAGCTTACGTTCAATATAAAGCTGGAACTTGGGATAAGCCGACATATTCTCGATAGCGGGGATTTCACCCTTGAAAGCGTCTTTATCAACAATGAGATTACAGAACGGCTCAACACATACGCGAAGTATATCATTCTTAGTCATTTCAGGAGTTTGGATAGGTACCATTCTTCCGATAGATGCCTCTACAAGTCCGACTGTTTTTTCAAACAGCTCACATTCTTCCTTGGAAAGATTTTCGCTTATTTTTTCAGCGAGGAATTTATCCGCCCCGATGAGATTTTCACAAATGATGATGTTAAACGGAGACAAATTTCCGCTGTTCCAGCGCGCTCTGAGTCCGTTTGCAATATTTCCCACGATGCGCGGCAAAACATTTACGCCTACGGCAGTAGCCATAACATCGGCTTCTTTAATTGCCGCTGAAATAGCTTCGGCATCAAGACCGTTCACTCCGCTTACATTTTTAACTGTTACCTCTTTATTTTCAGTTTTTTCCAGGATTTCTACAGTATATTCGCCGCGCTCGTTAAGTGCGTCAATAACCTGCATATTTACATCTATAAATGCTACCTCGTATCCTGACTGACTGAGCAGCTGTCCTATAAATCCGCGGCCGATATTTCCGGCACCGTACATTACAGCTTTCATATGGATTCACGTTCCTTTCTTATATTCAAGTTACTTGTTTTCCAAAAGATATTTCTCTGCCTCTGCGCTCCAGAGTCCGTTGTTCTTCTTAACAATTTCGCTCAATTCTTTGAAGAACGGGTCGCTCTTTCCCATTTCCTCAAAATCATCAATAGCGCACAAAGGCATATCGATATGGGTGTAAATGAGCTTTTTCCCGCCTCTGATGTTGGGGAGATTCATGGTTGTATCCTTAGCACAGTTGATACCGCCTACATGTGTAATCATAACTGCGGGGTCTATTTTTCCCTGCTCCATCATTTCAATTGATTCGACCATATCCTCTGTTCCGCCGCCCGACGTTCCTACAATGTGAGTTGATGCATAGTGTACGTTGTAGAAGTTTACACTTGCAGTAAATTCATGCTTCTGCGGACCTGCAAAGAAGTTAAGGCATCCGTCATATGCAAGCACCTTATCCGCAGTTTCAACAACAGGAGCTACAGGAGCCATTACAAACGCATCGTCAAAGCCATAGCCGTCAGTCAATGACATAAGGTATTCTTCAGGCTTTTCATACTTGCCTGTATTTACATATATAAGCTTAACACCGTTTTTCTCAGCGTCCTCTACAGTAAGCACCTGTGCTGCACGTGCGAGGCGTTCATCATCAATATCGGTAACAACCAGCATTTTGGGCTTTCTGTCACAGTGTACAGCGTAGTCTATCGCACCGAGTCCCATCGGTCCTGCACCTGCCAGAATGATAAGGTTACCGCCCTCTTTTATTCCCATTTCATGCTCTATGCTGCCAAACTTACTGTGATAAAAGGAATGATATGCTGCCACGATACATGACATCGGCTCTGCAAGAGAACCGTAAAAATAAGCATCTCCGTTGTACTTAAGCAGACAGTTTTGAATCATTGTCTCCGCAGGAATAACCACATATGTAGCGCATCCGCCGCAGTTAGTATATGAATAGCCAAGAGCCTCCAGACTTCCGTTATAATTGAGTGCAGGCTGAATGGAGAACTTCTGACCTGCTTTGAACTGGTGCTTCCAGTTTTCTCCGACCTCTAAAATTTTTCCGCAAAATTCGTGGCCGATTATAATCGGATTTTCTGCAATATCCTCGGGCACACGCTTGTGGTCTTTTCCCTGAATGGCTGCCTTGTAGCTTGACATACAAATACTGTCTGTAACTACTTCAGCTAAAATTTCGTCTGCTGTAATCTGCGGAAGCTCGAATTCTTCCAACCGCAAATCATCTTTTGCATATAGTCTGAGTGCTTTTGTTTTCATTTGAAAATCCCCTCTCATAATAATCTGTAAATATTGAACTAGTTATCCACTGAAGCACAAACGGACAAAATACACCCTTTTTCTCCATTTGCCTCCGTCTTTCTTAATCTTAACTAAATTTTATCATAGTAAAAAAGGAAAGTAAACCTACTTAAAGTGAAAATTCTTCTTTAGGGGCTTGTCGTTTTCCTACTGTTCGTGGAGTTTATTTTCTATATATACTACTGACTTTTATACCCTTTTTTAAAATTTTTAATTTTGATAAGTTAGAAAACGAGAGTTTAGAAGAGAATAAAGGAGAAAACAAGAGTATTCTAAGCATAAATTGAATTCTTTCAAAAAAAGTGTTGACAAACCCCTTGCAATGTATTAAAATAACCATTGCTGAAAATAAAAAAAGAATTTTAGGAGGAACACCGAATGAAGACCACAATGGAAAAATCAGGTCAGGTTCAGAGAAAATGGTACATTATCGATGCAACCGGTAAGAGTGTTGGTCGTGTTGCTGCAGCTGCTGCAAGCATTCTCCGCGGTAAGGAAAAGGTAACATACACACCTCATGTTGATTGCGGCGATCATGTAATCGTTCTCAACTGTGACAAAGCAGTATTTACAGGAAACAAGCTTCTTCAGAAGAACTACTATCGTCATACAGGCTGGATTGGCGGACTTAAGACCGTTAGTGCTAAGGATATGATGGAGAAGAACGCTGACAGAGCTATGTACCTCGCAATCAAGGGTATGCTTCCCGCTACAACAATCGGTAGAAGCGCTCTTACAAGACTCAGAGTTTACAAAGGTAGCGAACACAACCACCAGGCACAGATGCCCGAGGTTTGGACTCGCGATATTAAATAAGGGAGGGTGAATTAAATGGCAATTACACAGTTTTTCGGAACAGGTAGAAGAAAAAAATCAGTTGCTCGTGTTCGCCTCATCCCCGGTAAAGGCGAAATCACAATCAACAAGAGAACTATAGACGATTATTTCGGACTTGAAACCTTGAAGGTTATTCTTCGTCAGCCCCTCGTTGCTACAAACACAGAGGGTAAGTACGATGTAATCTGTAACGTACATGGCGGTGGATTCACAGGTCAGGCCGGTGCTATCCGTCACGGTATCGCTCGCGCACTTCTTAAGGTTGATGAGGAAGCTTACAGACCTGTACTTAAGCAGGCTGGATTCCTTACTCGTGACCCCAGAATGAAGGAAAGAAAGAAGTACGGTCTCAAGGCAGCGCGTCGTGCGCCCCAGTTCAGCAAAAGATAAAGACTTTGTATCAAAAATCCCACAACCAAGCGGTTTGTGGGATTTGTTTTACCCATTTTACCACAAATTTTCCACAAGTGGGTAATTTTTAAACGGAGGACATATGAAAAGAAAAAACTTATACCAAATATTAGGCGAAATAAAAGATGATCATATTCTCAATGGCTTAGTTGAATTAAAGTATCAAAAAGGCACTAACAAAGAAATTGATTCTGCCGATTATAGCACTCTTTCTACACAAATTTCATCCGAGTTTGAACGCTATCTTTCTGATTTGATCGATGATGAGTCTGTTTTTTTTCAAACAATGCTTCTAGAAGAAATAAATAATAAAACTATATTTTCAGGACATTTAAAAACCTTTTATGGCTATGCTTTTCAACAGTTTACTGCCTATCTTAACTTATCTGTTATTACAAGCAATGACTATTTTCTTCAACATGAAGTAATAGATAAGAATCGTGAAAATAAGGATAAAATCGAATTGTTAAAAATATTAAATGGAATCTCAATAAGAATTGCACGTGAAGTTCTCTGCCTGCTAGAAAATGGTTTTCCTCATGGAGCACTTTCAAGATGGAGGTCTATATATGAAATATGGATTATCACTGAATATATAGACCTCCATGATAATGATATGGCTATTAAGTTTATAAATCACAAGAAATCAGATAGTAACTATAGTTGGGCAAAAAGCAGTAAATGTCCACCCAACTCAAAAGGTAAATATACCTTTGAGCTTTTGCAAAAATATATTCACGAAGAATTAGACAAAGATTCTTCCATAAAAAGCACCACAGGTCTCCTATATTCTGATTGGATAGATGAGTATAGGCTTTCCAATAAAATTTTACATATCGACAGTACTGGCATTTTTGGTTCTTGGGACACTCAGCACAAGGATAAAAATAATCAGCTTTACACAAATGCAAGTGATGTAGGCTTTGAGAAACCAGCCTCAAATACACTTGGTTGCTTGTATAACATAAATAGAATTGCATTGTCATCTCTAAAAGCAAAGAACGATCCTTTAGCTTTACACCTTTTGCGAAATATGTGCGATAAAGCAATAGAAAGTTTTGAAAAAGCAAATTCTCAAAGTTAAGACTTCAAGGAATTTAAGTTCTTTTTAGTAATTAACAAAAATTTTTCTTTACAACACACCACTACTGTGGTATAATTTTATTACCAAAAAGGTAACAAAAAAGAGGTGCCGGCTTTTACTAATGAAAATTTTATTCAAAAACAAGTCCGTGGAGAAACAATTTTCTTCTGAATATGCAAATACCTGGCGATATCCCAAACAGGTGCAAAAGAAATTACAAGCAGCAGAAAACTTTATAAAACAGGCAACATCCTTAAAAGACATTTCTTCATTCTCTCCTTTTAGATTTCACCGTCTAGAAGGAACAAGAAAATCCGAATGGAGCATTTCCCTAGGGAACACAGGGTATCGTGTGACAATTATTCCTTGTGACGATAATGATAACCCTATAGTAAGCGGAGATATTTTAGAACATTGCAAATCAATTCGCATAATATTAGTTACGGAGGTATCAAATCATTATGAATAATTTTCTTAACTACAAAGACATTATGGCTTTTCACCCCGGATACTATGTTGCTGAGATAATAGAAGAAATGGAAATTTCTCAGACCGAATTTGCTACAAGATTGGGAACAACAGATAAAACTCTTAGTAAGTTAGTTAATGCACAAATTAGTATTTCAGACGATCTAGCAAAAAAACTTTCAGCTATGTTAGGTACAAGTATTGACCTTTGGCTAAATTTGCAAAAAGAATTTGATAAAAAAATTATAGAAATTGAGAACCGCAGAGAAATAGATGCTCAAGAAAATATAGCCAAACTTATAGACTATTCTTTCTTTGTTAAAGTTGCAAAACTTCCTGACACACGATTGTGGTCAGAAAAAGTGGTAAATCTTTGTCAGTTTTTTAAGATAGCCAATTTATCTATTCTCTGTAACCCAGATTTTCTCGTTAGCTACAGAACAGGTATCGTATCCCCAAACGACAAAAACTTGATTAACGCCCAAGCTTGGTTTCAAACAGCTCTTAATTTTGCAAAAGGAATTGAAACAGCTTCTTTTAGTGCAGAAAAACTCAAGGGCTTCTTGCCTGAAATTAGATCTATGACGGTACAAGATCCCGAAACATTTCTTCCCAGATTAAGGGAAATATTTTCGAGTTGTGGGGTCGCTTTTGTTCTTCTTCCACATCTTAAAAATTCAGGGATTAATGGTGCTGTAAAATGGATTAATTCCGATAGAGTTGTTTTAGCAATGAATAACAGGCGATTATATGCCGATACTTTTTGGTTTTCACTATTTCACGAAATTAAACATGTTTTGCAACAAAAAATAAAAACTGTTTTTATTAGTAGTGACCTAGAAGAATTAAAGCTTGTCGATAAAAAATTTGAAGATGATGCCGATTTGTTTGCTCAAAACTACTTAATTCCCGAAAAAGAATATAGATTATTTGCACCTAGCAAATATACCTCTGATTCAGAGATTATTGCATTTGCAAAAAAAATAAACATCCACCCCTGTATAGTAGCCGGAAGATTACAACACGATAATATAATTGCCGTCAATAGATGTTCGCAACTCAAACTAAAGTACCAAATTGTGTTGTAACAGGGGCATCAATTCCTCCTCTATTGAAATGCATCATTTTCACTTACACTGCCACGTGAGTTCGATTCTCACAGTCCTCACAATTCTAATCCATACTTGCATTATATATTATAAGGTAAGCGATTGCTTCGATACTCTGAAAGAGGTGGTCACTATGACATTAGATTTCTTTGGTTTGCTCGGTGAGCTGAGGATGCTGGCGCATGGTTGATATAGAGTATCTATCAGAGCAAACCACCAAAAATTATGAGGTATCTCCCATACGGAGATACCTCTGTTTTATTCTTTCACCCAAACAAAGCACTTGATACGGTCTTTGCCATTCTCACCTTGACCTCAGCATACATATGTGCATATACCCTTGAGGTTATATCAGAGCTTGCATGCCCAAGATGAGCAGATATATTTTCAATATCTTCTCCGGCATATAATAAAAGTGCTGCATTTGTGTGTCTTAGTCCGTGAATAGTAAGGTTATGGTCAAGCTTTAACCCCTCTTTATTCTTCTTAACAAAACGTCTGAACTGTGCGTTAAGCAGGCTTCGGTCATACCAATGACCTGTACAACTTGTAAATACAAGTTCAGGATGCTGCCATGCTGCTCCTACTATTTCTTTTTGTTTATTTTGCTCTTCTCTGTGTTTTTTCAGAATATCAATGGCATTATCATCTATAGCGATAGTTCTGGTGCTTCGAACCGTCTTTGGAGTAGACAAAAACCATTGATTGTCAGCATAGGATAGAGTTTTGTCTATAAAAATAGTTTTGTTATCAAAGTCTACGGAATTCCATCTGAGTCCGAGACATTCCCCAGACCTCATTCCTGTAAGTAATAATATTTTGACAATTGTATTGAAAGTGCTATAATCTCTAAGCAACTCCATAAGTTTCTGTGCTTGTTGCAGGCTTAACACATTTTCAATTTCTCCATATTCTCTCTCTGTACTTTCCTTCCATATTGCTCCGCTGCAGGGATTTTTATTGATATACTTTTGACTAACTGCATATTTTAATATACTATGGAAACAGACTTTATTGTAAGAGATAAGGTGTCCATAAATACGAAATAGACCTTTTGGGACACTTTTTGTTGCTGTTAAGCATAATTTTACATACACTTCAAAGCAGCAAAAGATAACTATTTGCTTATATTCAAAAGCCTCGGAAGTTTTCCGAGGCTTTTGTTATGTCATTTATTAAAAATAGAGCCAGAAAAAATCCCCATAACCTCAGCGGTTATGGGGGCTTTTCATACACTTATATTATTAGTTACATTCCGCTACTAACGGACCTGCAAGTTCCTTAAGATAGAAAAGCTTACCGGGAAGTGTGGGGATGTATGTTGATGTAATGTTCATGTCGGGGCCGTAATGGAGTGTTGTAAGGAAGCTCATTCCCTGCCAACCCATTCCTCTGCCGAGTGCACCGTCGCAGCCGCCGATGATGTAGTCTGCCTGCAGGAAGAGACCGGGTCCTATTGTATTTGCGCTGCAGGGTACTAATGTTGTACGACTCTTAAAGCTTGTAATTGCATTCTGCTCAATAGTGAGGGGATGAAGCTTTGCACCTATGCGGTAGCAAGCGCTCTTCCACTCTGCTTCTGTTGCATAGTCCTCAGCAAACTGGGGCTCCCAGAATGCAATGTGGCACATTCTTCCGATACCGAAAACAAGTACGAGCTTTGCACCCTCTGCCTTAAGAGCAGCAATTTTCTCGGGATATGTGGGAAGATTGTCCTTTGTAGCAAAGTTTCTCTGAGCAGGGGGAACTGTGTTCTCACCGAGCTTATCGAAAAATGCCTGCTTCATGCTGTATTCAAATGATGCAGGGTTGTCGTTGGGGAGGGTATTTCCCTCGCTGTCTGCCCATTCGTCCATATTGAATGTGTAAACATGGTCACACTTAACATTCCACTCATTGAGGAAATATGCCGCCCAGCGGTACATTCCCATGGGTCCAACGGGAAGAATCATTGCGAGCTTCTCTCCGCGCTCCTTCGCCTCTTTTATCTTAAGCGCGATTTCATGTCCCATATATGTGTCAAACTCATACACGTTTTCGCACTCGATGGGCTGAAAGTCCTTGTTCCAGAAATCCTCACGTGCAACACCCTTGTCGCAGCATTCATCAATTTTTGCCAGATCCCAGCCTGCGGGGTAAAAGCCCTCGAGCAGACTTCCCTTAACTGTACTTAAAAAATCCATTTTTCACTCTCTCCTTTACGGTAATAATCTTTTTGCAATAACTTTGGGCCACACATATTCCTGTGTGAATGCTTCTGCATACTGCGCACCACACTGGATTCCGCGGAATCTTGAACAGGTGCGTACAAATTCTGCAAAATCTATCTTGTCATGGTCGCGCATCCATTTAAGCTGGCTCTCATGACATTCAAGCATATCTATCTTGAGGTCTATTTCATCGGAAATGTCAACATATTCTGTAGGATTGAAATTCATTCCTGCAAGAGTGTCCATATAGTATATGGGTGTAACTGCAGCCTTTCCGCCTGTACCGTAATGTGGTACACTGGCAGCAAAGGATGCGTCAAACACGAGCTTTGAAACCTCTCTGTGATCGGGCATATAATCGTCGGGGCTATGTGTTATGATAAAGTCGGGCTGAACCTTTCTGATAAGCTCCACCACTTTATTACGCTGACTGATATCACTGCCGTTTTCAAGCAAGTCACCGATATCGAGTGTAACTACCTCGATTCCTGCCAGTTCGCCGGCTTTCTTTGCCTCGTTTGCTCTTATAACACGAAGTTCCTCGGGAGAAATTATCTCATGTCCCATGTTACCGTTTGCAACGTGGCATACTGTTACCTTGTCGCCGCGCTTAACACACTTTGCCAGTGTTCCGCAGCAAGCAATTTCAACATCATCAGGATGACAACCTATTGCAAGTACATTCATTTCGCTTTTCCACCTTTCTTAATAAAAGTTATATCAGGCCCTCTCACAGGAGCCAAATATGCATATTTTGATAAACAAATCAGAGGGTACGTCTTTCGTACATCTTGTTAAGTTTTTCTATCTCTTCTCTGTTCTTCATACCGCTTACTGAATCGGGTTCCATCAGATTGCAGGCTGCTGCTGCTGCCGCAAACTCCAGTAAATGCTCATCATCGAAATCCTTGTACAAACCGTACAGACACGCCGCTGCATAAGCGTCCCCTGCACCAACACTGCCTTTAATAAATCCGTCAGGCAGCTTAAGCGACGGTACGACAACAAATTTTCCGTCTGAATCCAGTGAAAAACCTGCCTCACAGCAGTGGACAATAACCTTATCCTTTACACCAAATTCAATAAATTGCTCCATTGTTGCCTTTATATTTTCAACACTGATGCTTCCGTCAGCATTTCTGGGAGAAAGCCCTGTTACCGCACAGCTTTCAATCTCATTTAAAATTGCATAGTTGCAATATTTCAGTGTTGGTATGATTTCGTCGGCTACATTCTCGCCCTCTCTGCTTATTGCATCTACAGAGGTTTTAATTCCCTTTGCCTGTGCTTTTGCAAGAAGTCTTGCCATTCTTCTGCCGTATTCCTCGTCCTTTTTATCAAGTGTTTCTAAAAGACGAATATATCCTACATGGAGAATACTGCAGTCAAGGGAATCTATATCTACATCATCAACGTCGAAGCTGCTGTTTGCACCGCTGGTGTAGAAGAATGTTCTCTCTCCCGACACTTCCTCGGACATAACGTTGCTTGATGCAGTGATTTCACTTGCATCTGCCTTTATTCCGGAAACGTCAACTCCGTATTTTCTAAGCTGAGAAATAACGTAACGGCCGTTTTCATCCTCACCGACTTTTCCTATGGCAGTAAGGAACATATCCGAATCGATTTTTGCCAGATTTATGATTGTGTTGGGTACGCAGCCACCCACAGCATATGTAGTTTTAAGTATGTTGCAAAGCATATTCTTCTGTGGATATTTATCTATTATATTTACAACATCCACAAGTATGTTTCCTGCAATAGCGATTCCGTGTGCATCACCCTTAAAAAGGTAGTCTATGGAAACACCCAGAATCTCAGAAAGTGCGGGAAGCATGGTTATTTCAGGATATCCTCCGCCGTTTTCCCATTTGCTGACCGCTTTATCGCTGACATTCAGTTTAACTGCCAGCTCTTTTTGAGTCATTCGTGCTTTTCTTCTAAGCTTGGCTATCTTATTTCCAAAAGCTGTTGCGTTCACTCTCATCACCCTCCTATAATAAATTTTATCTTATTTGCAGTCAGTTGTAAACCTACTTTTAGAATAAAATATCTCTATTGCCGCTTTGTTTTGTCTACGCGGGGTAGATTTTATATGAATTTCTACTCCAGCCATTGGAGGATTATCCATAAAAATTCTTGCTTATGTTCCCAATTTATGATAAAATACAGGTATAATCAATACTCAAATGAACGGAGAATGATAGTTATGAAATATCTGCTTGGAATTGACATCGGAACAACCTCTCTCAAGGCGGCTGTTTTCGATGAAAATGCAAATATGATGAAGTCTGTGACACGTGACTATACCCTTCAGGTAAAGGGTAGCTTTGTGGAATTTCCCGCTGAAAAATATTGGGAAATGGTTACTGGTGCAATGGCGGAAATAAGAGCAGAATATGATATATATGCACTTAGTATAGATACCCAGTGCGAAACCCTTATCATGACAGATGAAGATGGAAACCCCGTTGCCCCTGCAATAGTATGGCTTGACAACCGTGCCGCAGCGCAGGCAGATAAAATCCGTGAGCATTTCGGAGAGAAAAAAGTTTACGAAATAACAGGTCAGCCCGAAATTAACGCCACATGGCCTGCTTCAAAGCTTCTGTGGGTTAAAGAGGAAGCTCCCGAAACCTTTGCAAAAATAAAAAAGATTTTCCTTCTGGAGGATTATCTTCTCTATAAACTGACAGGAAAATTTATAACTGAGCAGACTCTCCAGTCCTCAACAATTTACTTTGACATAAAAAAGCGCATCTGGTGGGATGAAATGCTTGATTTCATTGGAGTAGACTCCGCGCTTCTTCCCGAGGTATGCGAAAGCGCGAAGCTTGTCGGTGAGTATGAGGGGATTAAGATTGTAACAGGTGCTATTGACCAGATTGCAGGTGCCATCGGTGCCGGTGTTGTTAAAAAGGGTATTATCAGTGAAATGACAGGAACCACGATGGCAGTATTTGCACCCTCCGACGAAATGCCCGAATATGTAGAGGGAAATAAAGTTCCCTGCCACCTCAACTTTGACGGAAAGTACTGTCTGCTCATGTGGACACCGACTGCAGGTATCGCACTTAAGTGGTTCAAAAATAATTTCTGTGAAAACTTCAGCTTCCGTCAGCTCGACGAGATTGCAGAAAAAATTCCTGCAGGATGTGACGGACTTACATTCCTGCCATACCTTTGCGGTGCTACAATGCCCAAGTATGACCCCGATGCAAGAGGAGTATTCTACGGTCTTACTATGGAGCATACGAGAGGGCACGCGGTACGAAGCATTTTAGAAGCTGTTGCATGTATGCTCAAATGCAACCTTGACTACCTTGGCACTCCTTGCAGTGAGGTCAGGGCGATGGGCGGCGGTGCGCAAAGTCCCCTGTGGTGTCAGATAAAGGCTGATATGACAGGAAAAACCTTTGTCACACTTAAAAACGATGAAACTGCATGCCTCGGCTCAGCAATTCTGGCAGGTGTGGCAACAGGCGTTTTTGAAAGTGTTGAAGCAGCCTGTGACATAGCAGTAAAAACAAACAAGACATATAAACCGCAGGGCGTAGACTATGCAGAGTGCTATAGAAGATATTGCGAAATTGACGATAAGATATTTTAATTAAAAGATAACTAAAAAATCTCCGTAAGAAAACTTACGGAGATTTTTATTATTTAATATGATTATCAATAACCAACCTTTTCCCAACACTCGAACGGAGCTGCAAGCTCTTCGCTGATATAAACCTGTGTCTTCTTTGTCTGAAGCATAGAGCTGGGAAGGTAAGGTGTGATAGGACCATGTGTGCAAAGACGGCTGGTCATTCTCTGCCATGAAGAGAATGTGCCGCATGTTGCAAGTGCATGAACCTCAATTCTTTCCTTTGCGCGCATTACATCGAGAGGTCCGATCGTAGCAGCACACGGAGGAACATTAGCTATATCACCACTCTGACCGAATGTACCGTTAAGAGAGTTCTGCATAATTGTCATCGGATGGAGCTTAACGATCTGTGCGGGCTGGTTGAGCCATTCCTCGATATCGCCACTGCCGATAAATTCAGGAATAGGATCAACGAATGCCATATGACCTGCCCAACCGGGAGATGTGGATGCGATGTCAGCACCTGTACCCTCTGTGATATCGTCAATTATCTTGGAATAATCCTTGATATTTGCGTTTGTGGGGAAGTGAACATTCTCCATAGGCATACGGAGCTTCTCATCAATCTGATTGTAAAGATACTTAATCATGGAATGTGCAAAGCCTGCCTCGTATGTAATAGGAGCGATGTTACCTGACTCGTCAGCCCATTCGTCCTCTGCTACGAGGTGAACCTTGCTACAATCAACACCAAAGTAGTTGATGAGCTGTGCAAGAGGAATGTAAGTATCAGGCTCGGGATTACCGAGAATCATAGTAAAGCTCTTGCCTGCCTCTGATGCAGCCTTAAGACGAGAGAAAAGTGTTGCGATGAGAACGGGATGGGGGTTCATCATAACCTTTACGTTAAATTCAGGATGCCACCAGTCCTCTCTCTTCTCAAGATCCTTGCCGCTGAGGCTGCGAACGTACTCACAAACCTTCTTGTCCTTAAAAGGAACAAATTCATGAGGCTGAAAATCAAATTTAGTTGCTGGGTCGGTAATAAAATTTTTCATTGTTTTTCTCCTTTTTTTATTTAATTTAATTTACTTAACAAATGTCATTGTTCCAAAGCACTCCGTGCGATGGTATGAAAACGGAAGTCCCTCAATAGGGTTCCATGAAAGGTAATGAGGGTATTCACCCAAATCAGAACACTTATAGCAGTTTGCTTTCATGGTTTTTCCCTCAACTGGTTTAAAGTCAGGGAAGAAACGGCGGATAAATTCAAACGGAATACTGTAGCATAAATCCCAGCCGCCATCTTTTTTATCAATTTGCGGAATAATTATTCTTTCAGCCACTTCATCAGATGAAACCAAACGTGTTAAATCTTCCATACAGCTCCCTATCCCAAGGAAAAGGCATCCGTTGGAGTTAAACTCGACGTTAAAATACCTTTTATCGTTTTCCATGGGGCTGAAAAAGAATTCAAGGCAGCTGTCAAGGAACGGTGAACCCAGTAAATCCCTTTCCTCGGCTCTTCGCGCTGGCTCTGTTGTCCATAAATGAATATTCAGCTCAGTCTCACCGCAGCAAATCTGTGCATAAGCCTTAATTGAGTCAGGAGTATTTCTGTAGGAACACTCCATCTCAAGTACAGGGATGTCCTGCCAGCTAAAACCGTCACTCACAATCTTTATACCGTATTGCTTCATTTTACAATCTTTCCTTTTAAAATAGTATTTTTAACATTAAACCACTGGTCAACAATAATCAGGTTTGCCAGATTACCCTTTTTAATAGAGCCTATTTCAGGCATATTCAAAAGGCGTGACGGGTTAAGCGAAGCATACTTAAATACATCGCATACTGAACCGCCTGTATGTACCATCATGTTATGGCAGGCGATGTCAAGCGTCAGCTTGCTTCCTGCAATATCTCCGCCCCAGTCAAAGTTAATGTCAAAGGCTTCCTCCAGTCCCGGAAGCGGAGGGCCGTCTGCAACAAAAGAATCGGCAATCAGAATAATTTTATCCTGTCCCTTAATCTTTTTAACAAGACGAATCATATACGGGTGAACATGAACGCCCATTGAATCACATATAATCTCTGCATAAATACCGTCGTTATAGTTAACCGTTTCATCAACACATACTCCGCGTACCTCAGGGTAATTTTCCAGAGTGCCCGTCGCGTTTGTATGGTGTGTACCAAGCTTAAGTCCATATGGCATAAGTGCTTCAATCTGCTCGGGAGTTGCCTCTGAATGAGCAACAGAGAACACTATTTCGGGGATTTCCCTCTTTACATATTTTACAAAGTCAAGAATTCCCTCTCTTTCGGGGGCAACGCACCAAACCTTGGCAAAGCCCTTTGCCGCCTCAACAACCTCGGCATAGTCCTTTTCAACTATGGCATCCTTCCAGACATTTTTCTCCTTATCACAGCCAAAATCAGGGTTAAGGTAGGGGCCCTCCATATAAACGCCTATAATATTCTGACATTCACCCTCTGCGATAGCATCACGGAATTTTTTAATGGCATCAAGATGCTCCTGTTTATTCATGCTGTAGAAAAGAGCAGGAAGTACCGATGTCACACCGTGGTCAAGAAGAGTCTTCGAGCATTTTACAGGGTCATCGTGAAAATACGTCGTTCCGTCAGCATGGGTATGTATGTCAATAAGACCGGGGCCGACAAACTGTCCCTGCGCATCTATAACCTCTGCATTTTCAGGGATAGGCAGCTTTCTGCCAAAGTCAACAATCCTGTCACCCTCGATAAAGAGGACTCCGTCAGGAATGTAGTGGTCTGTCATAACGAGTGTCGCATTTTTTATAGCAATCATAATTACTTCCTCAAATCTCCGAGCAATTCTTTGCCCTCTTTTATAATAAGCTCTGCAACTCCTGCCTTGAATCTGGAGCTTCTTGCTTCATAGCCGCCCTCATCGTAGGAATCCTGCATGGGGAAATATCCCTCGTATCCGTTTGCAGCACAGCAGGGAAGAATCATGTCAAATCCCTCTGTTTCTTTAAGTCCTGTTCCGATGCCTGTGAATGGCTCTCCGGGAATTCCTATGATCGCTACAGGGCCGATTTTCATAGCTGAAAGAGGCATATCAAATGCATCAGGACCGTTCTCAAGGCGCACCATTCTTCCTGCCTCGGCAACTACTGTTGTAAGCATCATTCCCTCATAAGGAATCTCATCATCTTTTCCTGCATTGTGCAAGTCATTGATACGGTGTGCCTCGGGCATATCCTTGGGGTCAGGTCTGTTTGAGGGCACATTTATCACCTTTTGCATAGCGCAAAGAGAATCAACATCAACATAGTTAACCTTATCATACGCCTGAAGAACGCCGCCTGTAACAACACGTGCTATGTATTTTGCATGGGCATATCCTCTTGACACGTCATCAAAGTCCATAAACATCTCGTTAAGATATCCTCCTGTAGGATGTACATTAACATGGTTTACATCACCCTGTGCGCCGTTAAAGAAAATACACTTTGTATTGTCAAGTGTCTTTTCAACTGTAGCGCGGAGAAGTCCGGGCCAGTCTGCTGAAATCATGCTTCCACCCACAACATCAGGATGATTTGCAAAGTTTACAAAAATAAGAGTTTCTGCACCCTCACGGTCAAATCTGAGAACATTTACACTTTCATCCGTGTCGCCGATAGGACGAACGATATCAGGATTATTAACACCGGGATTGGTCTTTACGCTACCATCCTTCATAACATAGCGGCGTACAAACGCTACATTGGGCGCAGTACCCATTCCGTAGCCCATCTTTGCATCCTTTAGGTCAGAAAGTGCAAACACTGCTGCGTCAACCATTCTTACTCCCAAAAATTTTACGTAGTCCCTGATAAGCTCATTTTCAGAGTTTCTTTCAATTTCAGGACCTGTGTGGGTGTGAGTCTCGGCAATAATGATATTTTCCATCGGAACACCTGTTTTATCGCTTACTGCCTTTCTGTATTCTCCGCAAAGCACCTGCTCTATACCGAGGTTATCAACATTTATAAGAAGTGTCTTCGTTCCAGAACATTCAAGCGCCAGTACACTTATTTCCAAATCATCGAGAATTCCCTCTGCAAAACGAGGTTTAAAGTATCCGCTTATAGGTATTCCCATGGGGGGATTAACGTTT
>SVJI01000146.1 GCA_015069065.1 Oscillospiraceae bacterium
TCCCTGACGAGGAAACTGCTGTCAAGTGGCTAAAGGTCGTCACCAAGAACACCATCATTGATTTTTACAGAAAAGACTCCGTTTACAGGGAGCGTAACATTTTAACCGCAGATGAGGAATATTACTACGATACATACAAAAGCTCGGATATTAACCTGACGGAGGAATATGTGCTAAAAAGGGAAACAGCCTTTGAACTGCGGCCATTCATACGAGATTTGCCGCCAAAACAAAGGGCGATAATTGATTGCTACTATTACCTTGATTACACTCCTCTGGAGATTGCAAAAAGGTTTAAAATATCACCGTACACTGTTTATTCCCACCTGAGGAAAGCCCGAGAAACCCTGAAAGAACAAATAACCGAATTTTATACAAAAGGAGGCTCCGACTAATTATGAAAGAGAATAAATCCCGCAAAATGAAACAAAAGGAAATTGACGAAATTATAAAAATGAGCGTTGACATGGATATCCCCGATGTTAAGGACGAAATATCCGACGAAGAAGTTCTGGCAATGGGATATTCCCTCGCCCCCGATGATATGTTGGACAGAATAAAGAAAGGAATTGCCGAAAAAGAGGAAGCAAAGAAAGCTGACGCAAAGGTATATAGTTTCCGTAAGGTTGGTAAAAAAGCCGCCATCGTATTTGCTGTTTTTGCTTTAATCATAGCACTGGGAGTTGCCGTACACGGCGTTATGGTTTATGTGTTCAACGTAAGAAGTAACATAACAGAAGATGCTATTGAGTTCCGCGGTACTAGCGATTATTCATACAGCTATGACGCAGAGGAAAGCCAGGCATACGAAGATGCAGATAAGGCTTTAGGAGCAACAACTCTGAAACCAACCTATCTTCCAGAGGGATTCAACTTTGATCATGTAAAGATTTACTCTAATACGCGCGTTGCATTTATATATAAGAATGGAAATGAAACAATAAGACTAAATCAGTACTTAATTGATGATGGCATGACTATAGGTGTGGCAATTAACTCAGAAAATGGTAGTTCATATACAATTCAAGGACATGGCACCAAAATTTCAATTGGAGAGCATAAAAGGCTTGAAACTGATTCTATATGGCTAAGTGCCATCTGGGATGATGAGTCACTTTTATATAAAATTGAGGGTAACTGTAGCAAAGAAGAATTTGAAAAATTTATATTAAACTTAAAATAAAATTCATGGAACTGGCTATAGTAGCAAATTTGCTACTATAGCCAGTTTTTTTATTTTTTGTCATTTTTTTCTTCAAAAAGTAACAAAATAACACTTTTACCTCGTTATACATTGTAGAGGGGGTAGAATATAATATTATTTTGGAGGTAAACATATGAGGAAAATTAAAATTATTGCTTTGATATTGGCATTGGCACTTTGTCTTCAAATAGGTGTATGTGCCGTAGGAACAGATGCAGCATCTGGCGACCTGATAAAGGCTACACAAATTCAGCCTCGTGGGCGATATCTACTCAGTGGAACAAGCATTTTAACTCCATACACTGGATATATTAAAGTGAGTGGATCTACTGAAGCCTATGACGATGTTGACGAACTTACTATAGAATTAAGAGTTTTTAGAGTAAGTACTTCTGGAACTTGGACTGAAATATGGTCAGATTCGATATCCGCTACAGATGACTATGAAGTTACTTATCCCACCACAAGGATAAATGTAACATCTAAAAATTACTATGCTATTGAATCAACTCATACAGTTACACATAACGGCGTAACTGAAACTTGTTATTCAGAAACTGACCCTGTTTATGTATATTAAAATCTAACTAAATTTAAAACTTAATTACTTAAAATATCTACCCTCTCTGCAGGCGGAGTCCGGTTTGGGGAAATCCCTCAAACCGGCTCTGTCATTTTCTTATGAAAAAAAGGAGAGGTAAAAACAATGAACCATCATTACAAAGACGCTATCAAACCATTTCTGCACGACGAAATCGTTGCCGCTGCAGACAATATGAAACTGACTCAGGCACAGGCTGCTGAAAAGCTGAGAATTGACACGCGGTCATATTCCTACCTGAAATCGGGTGAAAGCATGTGCAGTGCCACCACACTGCTATTCTTCCTGATAAACCTTTGCCAGAATCCACTGCAATTCATAAACGAGGCCAGAGAAATCCTGACACAAGCGGAAGAAATAGAAAACTAATAAAAAGGGCTGTAAAAAAGTAATTTTTTACAGCCCCTTTCATTTGACTTTTTGCGTTCTGGACTTTTTTTACATCCCCTTTGTTATTTAGTATCTGCCAATACATCCCCTACATGCACGGCTGACACGCCGTGCGTTTTACACAGCTGTATAAACTTCTTCCCCGCGCGCTTTTCTGTAAATGCCCCCTTTATGTACGCCACACACTTCCCTCTTTCTTCCACCTGTAGTCCATAGGATTCTCCGGACTCGCCGTCTTCCCTTTTCAGTCGGTAAACAACTTTTTTCACTAACCTATCCCCTTTGTCAGCAGTAATATATATAATTTACACCCCGCCTACATATATGTAAATGATATATACCTCATTATTTCTCCTATCATGTTGACAACATCCTATAATTTATATATAATATGAATTATAGGATATAATTATAGTATAAATAATAGGAGGTTTACTATGAATATCAATACTGAAACCATCGCAACCATGACAGAGGCAAATCAGAATTTTTCAAAAGTAGCCAAGGTGGCTGAGAGCAAAGGTCAGGCAGTTATATTCAAAAATAATAAGCCTAAATTCCTGTTAATAGACATGGAGTCAAATTCCTACTTTGATATAACGGACGATGAAAAAATCGACATTGCCGCAAAAAGAGTTATGGACAGATTCAAACCTGCATTTAAGGAGTTGGCGAAATGATAAAGCTTAGTAAGGAAAAGGTTTTACTACTGCATCAATTGATTGCAGAGGAAACAGGCGGCAGCATCGGAGTCAGGGATATGGGACTTTTAGAAAGCGCACTCAGTAATGCTTATGCTACCTTTGGCGGTGAAGAGCTTTACAAAACCAAAGAGGAAAAAGCAGCAAGTCTTGGCTTTTCCCTCATATCCAACCATGCATTTGTGGACGGAAACAAAAGAATAGGCGTATATGTCATGCTGACCTTTCTGGAAGCTGAGGGAATCAAAATTAACTGCACTAACGCAGATGTAGTTAATCTGGGACTTTCAGTTGCATCGGGCAGCATGAAGTTTGACGATATCCTATCATGGATAAATAAATTCAGTCATTAAAGGATGTTTTATATGATACGACGCGCTGATATAAGCGATTTACCAAAAATTGAGGAAATATACTCTGCCGCGCGCGCCTTTATGCGCGAAAACGGCAATGCTCACCAATGGGGTGATACATACCCCGAAGAGCATATTATACAGCAGGACTTACAAAGCGGTTTTCTGTATGTGGTTGAAAGCGATGTAACCCCCTCTGAAATCTGCG
>SVJI01000010.1 GCA_015069065.1 Oscillospiraceae bacterium
CAAGGTTATTGACGGAGTGGCACATTTTCTTGAGCATAAGGTTTTTGAACAGCCCGACGGCAGTAACGCCTTTAATGATTTCTCAAAATACGGCGCAAATGCAAACGCTTTTACGAGCTTCGGTGTGACAAATTATCTGTTCAGTTGTACCGATTATTTTTATGAAAATCTGGAAATCCTCCTGAATTTTGTACAGACACCTTATTTCACGGAGGAAAACGTGGAGAAAGAAAAGGGAATCATAGCACAGGAAATAAGGATGTATCAGGATGACGCCGAGCAGACATGTATGTATAACTGTCTCGAGGCAATGTATGAAAATCATCCTGTCAGGATAAACATTGCCGGAACAGTGGAGGAAATCATGAAAACCACTCCCGAGCTGCTTTATAAGTGCTACAACACGTTCTATCATCCGTCAAATATGGCACTTATCTGTGTTGGCGATCTGGACGAAAATAAAATCGGACAGTGTGTTGAAAAGTGCATAAAACAAAGTCAGAATGTTGGCGAGATAAAGCAGGTATTCCCGTGTGAGGGAGTAAAGGCTTATAAAAGACGTATTGAGGCGAGCTTTGATGTTCCCATGCCAATGTTTATGATGGGATTTAAGGACCCCTCATTCGGTGGAAGCAGTGACGAAATTTTAAAGAGGGATGCACTTACAAACTGTATTTTGAGAACTCTTTTCGGAAGAAGCAGTGCTTTCTACAAAAAGCTTTATGACACTGGAGTTATAAACAAGAGCTTTTCTGCTTTTTATGAATATGAGGAAAGCTGTGGATACGCGGCGTTCTTCGGAGAAACTGAAAAAATTGAAGAGGTCGAAGCTGAAATTCTCAAAACAGTGGAGAATGCTAAGAATAACGGAATTGATGAGCATGATTTTGAACGCGCAAAGAAGGTTCTTTGCGGACAATTTTTATCTGTGCTTGACAGCGTGGAAAGCTTTGGAAATGAGTATATGTTTGCATACCACAAGGGTGTCAACTTCTTTGATTATGCTGATATATGTGCAGGGCTGACCGTGGAAGATGCTGCCTCGCGCATAAAGGAATTATTTAATGAGGAGCAGTGCAGTACCTCTGTGGTTCTGCCTAAAAAAGACAATGAATAATATAGCTTTTCCCTTGCTCGGTCTGAGCTTTGATATTGATCCGGTGGCAGTTAAGCTCCCGTTTTTGGGAGGCATACGTTGGTATGGAGTAATAATTGCCGTCGGTATTATTGCGGCAGTGCTTTACTGTAGCCTTGTTGCAAAACGTGAAAATGAAAATCCTGAAGTGATTACCGATACCCTGCTTTATGCATTACCGGTATCGGTGCTTTGCGCCCGTACATATTATGTGGTTTTTTCGTGGGACAGCTACCGCAATAATTTTTGGGATGTTTTTAAAATATGGGAGGGCGGAATTGCAATTTACGGTGCCGTAATCGGTGCAGTAATAAGTGCCTGGATATATTTTAAAGTTAAGAAGCTCAATGTCTTGAAAATGTTTGATATCTGCTGTATGGGACTTTTGATAGGGCAGATAATCGGCAGATGGGGTAATTTTGTCAATGCAGAGGCGTACGGCGGATACTGCGGTTATTTCTGGGGAATGAGTATAAACGGCGGAGAATGTGTACACCCCACGTTTTTATATGAATCACTGTGGAATTTACTTGGATTTGTAATTCTTATCCATCTGCACAAAAAACGGCCGTTCTATGGATATACCTTTTTCTGTTACCTGTCGTGGTACGGAGTGGGACGATTTTTCATAGAGGGGCTTCGCAGTGACAGTCTTTACCTAGGTGGCATGAGAGTTTCGCAGTTGGTCGCTCTGTTTTGTGTGATAACAGGGGTGTGTGCGCTTAACATTCTTTCCCAAAGGCATATTGCACAAAAACAAGGAAGCGTAGTCGATTGATTCCACAAATTGCATAATTTAAGAGTATTAACCTATTGACTTATTATATGTTTCCATGTAAAATATAGTCATAACTCGTATAAAAATCAAAGTACAAAGGAGAGATAGTATGAGAAGTTTAAAGAGAATTGTCACTTTAATGCTTGCTTTTGTGATGGCAGTTACCTGTGTTGGAATAACTGCACTTGCAGAGAGCAGCTTCAGTGATATTACAGACCAGCGTGTGGCAGAGGCCGTGGATAAGCTTGTAGGCTTTGGCATCATCACAGGCTATGAGGACGGTACATTTAAGCCTGATAATCAGATTACAAGAGCTGAGTTCGCAGCTATTGTAACAAGGTATAAGGGAATTGCGGATAACCTTGCCGCAGACGCTGTTACGGGCTTTGCAGACCTTGACAATGACTCTTCACGTGCGTGGGCACGTCCCTATGTAAAGGCTGCAGTTGATGCGAAAATCATTAACGGATTTGATGACGGCACATTCAGAGCAGGAGAGCCTGTTACATATGAGCAGGCTGTAAAAATGCTTGTTTGTGCAGCAGGCTACGAGATTGTCGCACAGAGCGAGTATAATAAGGCTATCGCAACAAATCCCAGTGCAACTTGGTCTGTAGGATATATCAATGCAGCTAACAAGCACGGTATAACAAAGGGTGTAGTCACAGCGAAGATTACAGAGCCTGCTGTGCGTGGTGTTGTTGCAGTGCTTACAAGTAATACTCTTGATGTTCCTGAGCTTAAGGAAAACGAGGATGGTACGGTTGAAAAGGTTGATCCAGAGGAAGAAACCAATCAGAATATAGAGGAAATCAAAGGCGTTGTGTCAGGAACTTACTATACAGGTCTTGATGCTGCAACAGTTGATATCAGTCAGGCTGAGATTATGATTGGAATAGGCGAGGATAAGGAAACCTATGAGCTTTCAGATTCCCTGAAAAAATCAATTGATTTTGAAGACCTTATCGGTAAGAACGTAGTTGCA
Source organism: Oscillospiraceae bacterium (assembly GCA_015069065.1). Taxonomy (GTDB): domain Bacteria; phylum Bacillota; class Clostridia; order UMGS1883; family UMGS1883; genus UMGS1883. The sequence goes on from SVJI01000010.1 coordinate 2,899, forward strand.
TATTACGATACCATTGATCGTCAGGTTACACAGATAAACCCCAGAAACAATAAAAGCACTGTTATCAAAGAGCAGGATATTATCAACATAAACGGTGATACAGTGAAGTTCTACAACGAAGACGGACGCAGTGATTCTGTTTCGCTTTCTGGATATACAAAGATTTATAACGGAAAGTATCTTCCAAATGACCATTCAATAATTAAGAATCTTGGAGCAAACTTCAGGAACGGTCAGATTGAGCTTGTTGAGGGCGGCGGACAGAAAGTTGCCAAGATTACAAGCTATGAAGTGTTTGTTGTACAGAGCAAAACCTTTAACGATAATGAAGAAATAGTTTATTTTAAGGATGGAAAGACCTACAACGGAAACGCATATTATGATTTTCCCGCGGCAACTTCTTCAAAGCCCGAGATATATTATAACGGAGCAAAGAAAGAGCTTTCAGCAAATCTGTTTGCCGAATGGACTGTAATTAACCTTCTTGAATCTCCCAGTGTTGATGGCAACAAAGTTAACAGAATGTATATTACAAGCGGAGCAAAAACAGGTAAAATTACCGAGGGTAATACTGACGGAAGAGTGGTTGTAATGGATGATAAGGAAATTTATCTGACATATGACTATTCAGTAAATCCGGACAGAGTTACAGAATTTGAGCTTAACTCTACCTATACCTATTATCTTGACTACACAGGTCAGATTGCGGCAGTTAATAAAAAGGCTGCTACAACAAGCACTAAATATGACTATGGATATATAACAGGTGCAGATGATGAACAGGTAGGTATTATCCTGAAGAGTGGTACACATACTACAGTTGCAATGAAGAAGAGTGTAAAGGTTGACGGTGTAAACACTGATAGAGATGATGTATTGGCAAAGCTTGAAGCTTCTGCAGGCTTTATTGGAAGTACAGGATGCTATCAGCCTGTAAAGTACAATATTACTAACGATGAACTTATAGCTATCGACACTGTTGCAAATTCAGAAGGAGAAATAGCAACTGAAGCGGGAACAAACAGTGATGATACTTTTGTCTACAATGCTTCTGATGATAGCGTTGTAGCTAAGACAGGTCAGGTTACTATAGATGGAACATTGTACAATTTTTCAGGTGAAACAACTGTTATTTATGTGCCTGAAACAAAGAGTTCGACAGCTGATTATTCTGTTATGAAACCCTCTACAGCATTTGCAGTGGGAACTGAAAGAAAAATTGAAGTGTTTGGTGCAGATCCTGCCGAGCGTACTAAGACAGCGACCTTAGTGCTGATGTATGGTACAGATCCGGCATATGACTTTACTGCGGCAACACCTTATATGGTTGTAACAAGGCTGATTAGAGACGGAGAAGAAATCGAAGGATATACAGAGAGCTCTCCGACAACTAAAACTGCTATTCCTGTTTCTGAGGAAAAATTTAAAACACCCAACGCAGATTGTGTAAGTGTAAGTTCAGTAGATAAGGGTGACATAATTCGCTACATCAAAAATGGAAACGACATTATTGCTATTGAAATGATATATGATGCATCTGAAGATGGCAAACTTAGCAAAGATGGAAACGATATGAAATTTGATTCAACTGTCGGTTCAGGCGAATTGCATATAAAGTATGCTGAAGCGTTTGATATGCCTGATGGCCAAAACAAGATTAGCGTAACTCAAAATATGGGAGCAGGATTTACAGATGCAGAAAAGCAGGAAGAGGGTAAGTTCTTCACATATTCAACGAGTTCTACAACCACTGTTTACAGAATTTCAAGCGGAGATGTAGTTGCTGAAAAGGTTTTCGAGAACATAAGCATAAGAGCAGAATCTCCCAGCGAAGTAATTATGGTTACAAGAAGTGTAACTTCAACTTCCTCACCTGCAGCAAAGATAATTTACATTGTAAAATAAGAAGTTGACTAATTTTTTCAAGGTAAAGAGCAAAAGCTCTTTACCTTGATTTTTTTTTGTGGTAAAATAAATGTATTGAGTGTGAAAAGGTGATATAGATGCAAAGACGTATTTCAAGACAAATAAATGTCGGGGGTGTACTTATCGGCGGCGGTGCTGAGGTAAGTGTGCAGTCAATGTGCAATACAGATACACATGACATTAGCGCAACGGTAGAGCAGATAAATGCCCTTAAAGATGCAGGGTGTGATATAGTCAGGCTTGCTGTTCCTGACAAAAGTGCGGCAGAGTGCTTTTGTGAGATAAGAAAGCAGGTGGATATTCCCCTTGTAGCGGATATCCATTTTGACTATCGCCTTGCGATAGAGTGTGCAAGGGGCGGCGCAGACAAAATCCGTATCAACCCCGGAAATATCGGTGCGCCTGAGCGTGTGAAAGCAGTGGCAGAGGAATGTGGAGCGAGGAATATTCCTATAAGGATAGGGGTAAATGGCGGCTCCCTCGAAAAAGAAATTCTGGAAAAATATAAATCACCTGTCCCCGATGCTCTTTGTGAAAGTGCACTTGGGCATATAAAGCTACTTGAGGATTGCGGTTTTTATGATATCGCCCTTTCTATTAAATCAAGTAATGTTTTGTCAACCGTACAGGCATACAGAAAAATTGCAGATATGATAGACTATCCCCTGCATATTGGAGTAACCGAGGCAGGTACCGAGTACGGCGGCGTTGTAAAAAACAGTATTGGCATAGGCGCGCTGCTTCTTGACGGAATTGGTGATACTCTGCGTGTTTCACTGACCGCACCGCCTGTACGCGAGGTTACAGCGGGTATAGAAATATTAAAATCACTTGGTATGAGGGATGGCGTCCGCTTTGTCAGCTGTCCCACCTGCGGCAGGTGCAGGGTTGATATGATTCCTGTTGCAAATGAGATTAACATGCGGCTCTCTGCGGTCAATAAAAACATTACTGTAGCGGTTATGGGCTGTGCTGTTAACGGCCCCGGAGAGGCCAGAGAGGCAGATATCGGCATTGCCTGCGGAGCAGGAGAGGCGCTTTTGTTTAAACACGGAAAAACCATACGCAAAATCCCTATTGAAAAGGCGGCAGATGAACTGCTGAAAGAAATTGAGGAATTATAATGGAGACGAAATATACTCTTAAAACAACATTTCCGAATATAGATTGCCCAGAGTGTTTTCAATCAGCTGAGGTTTTGAGTATTGATGCCGATGTAAAAAAACGCAGCATCAAGGTAAAGGTTTGCTTTAGTGAGGTTGTTGACCATGTGGATGTGAAAAAATTTACAGAGCAGGTCAGGGAAAAGTATTCTCTTAACAACTTTGACATGGAGATTGGATTTAAGACTGAAAATACCTCGGAAAAGGATTGTGTAACCTACTGCATAGAACTTATTAAGGAGGAAAATCCTCTTTGGGGTGCGATTCTCGACAGTTGCGTTATAGAATGTGAAAAGGAAAAGGCTACCGTAACACTGCGCCACGGAAATAGGGAAATCATGGAAAACGAGGGCGCGGACAGGAGAATATGTGACCTTCTGAAGAAGAACTTTTCAGTGGAGATGGATGTGGAATTTGCCCTTGATGAAATGGTTGTGGACACAACCTTAAAGCCCATAAGTGCACCTGAGAGGACGGCTTCTGCACCGAAGAAAATTGTATCTGTGGCAGCCGAGGGCGCATTGATGGGAAAACCCTTTACCCCGAATGATATTGTGAAAATATGTGAGGTGGACAATTATAGCGGTCAGTGCATGATATACGGCGATGTTTTCGGACTAGACTGCAGGGAAATTGCCAAAATAAAAAAGCATATTGTTTCTTTTTACATAACAGACTACACAGGTTCAATAACCTGTAAATGCTTCGTTCCCAGTGCCGCTGTGGAGGAGGTAATGGGTGCGATTAAAAAAAGCGGGACAGTTGCAGTGCGCGGAAAGGCGGAATTTGACGGCTTCTCGCACGAGCTTACCATTATGGCGCGCGATATTATACCATACTCTTTACCAAAGGAAGAGGATACTGCAGAGGAAAAGCGTGTGGAGCTGCACGCTCATACAAAATCCTCGGCGATGGATGCAGTTGTCAGCGCAAAGGATTTGGTAAAACAGGCAATAAAATACGGACACAAGGCCGTTGCCATAACGGATCACGGATGTGTACAGGCATTTCCGGAGGCGTTCCACACTGCTGTTACGAGGGATGGAAGCCTTATAAAAATACTCTATGGCTGCGAGGGATATCTGATAGAGGCAGGTGCGCCCCTTGTCCGTGAAACGAAGCGGTATCATATAATAATTTTTGCGCAGAATCTGACAGGACTTAAAAATCTGTATAAGCTTGTCAGTGCGTCAAACCTTGATTACTTTTACAGAAAACCCCTTATTCCCAGAGATGTGCTTGATGCGCACAGGGAGGGGCTTATATTAGGCTCTGCCTGTGAGGCAGGGGAGCTTTTCCGTGCCGTTTTAGCTGGAGAGGATGATGAAAAGCTTGAAAAAATTGCCTCCTATTACGATTATCTGGAGGTACAGCCTATAGGGAATAACGAATATCTTGTCCGTAACAATACTGTGCCCGACAGAGAGTCTCTGTGCGAGCTTAATCGTAAGGTAATAAGCCTTGCAGATAAGCTTGGAAAGCTCGTCGTGGCAACAGGTGACGTGCATTTCCTCCGTAAGCGTGACGAGATTTTCCGAAGAATATTACAGGCGGGACAGGGCTTTGCCGATGCAGATATGCAGGCACCGCTGTATTTCAGAACCACACAGGAAATGCTTGATGAATTCAGCTATCTGCCGCCTGAAAAAGCATATGAAATTGTTGTGACAAATACAAATAAAATCGCCGACATGATTGAGGAAATTCGCCCCGTGCCAAAGGGGAATTTCCCGCCCAAAATCGAGGGAAGTGCCGAGGATATTGAACGTATTGCCCGTGAAACTGCGGAGGGCTTGTACGGAAGTCCCCTGCCCGAAATTGTGGAGGACAGACTCCAGAGGGAGCTTAAAAGTGTTATCGGTAACGGCTACGCCGACCTTTATAATATTGCAAGGCTTCTGGTTAAGCACTCGCGTGAGGAGGGGTATGTAGTTGGCTCCCGAGGAAGTGTAGGCTCTTCATTCCTTGCTTACTGCGCCCAGATTACGGAGGTTAATAGTCTGCAGCCGCATTATCGCTGCCCAAAATGTAAAAATTCAGAGTTCGTCTTTGATGAACGCTATGACTCAGGTCACGATATGCCTGATAAAAACTGTCCTGAGTGCGGAACACCTTATGTAAAGGACGGACACAATATCCCATTTGAAACATTCCTCGGCTTCAAGGGGGATAAGCAACCTGATATCGACCTTAACTTCTCAGGTGAAAATCAGGCGAGTGCCCATAAATATACCGAGGAAATCTTTGGAGAGGGGTATGTTTTCCGTGCAGGAACAGTCAGCACCGTTGCGGAAAAAACTGCATACGGATATGTCAGAAAGTACTTTGAAGCAAAGGGTATGCATGTTCATAATGCAGAAATTGAGCGCTTGAAACAGGGTGTCATGAATGTGAAAACTACTACCGGTCAGCACCCGGGCGGTGTCATAGTTTTGCCGAAAGGACATGACATACACGAATTTACTCCTATTCAGCACCCTGCAGAAAAGAAAGAAAGCGGTATCATAACAACCCACTTCGACTATCACAGTATTGATGAAAATTTGCTGAAGCTGGACATTCTGGGACATGATGACCCCACGATGATACGCATGCTGCAGGACCTTACAGGGGTTGACCCGACACAGGTGCCGTTGGATGATAAAAAGGTTATGAGTCTGTTCCTCAGCACTGAAGCACTCGGCGTAACGCCGGAGGACATAGGCAGTGAGACAGGCACCTTTGCCGTGCCTGAGTTTGGAACACGCTTTGTCCGCCAGATGCTTGTGGATACAAAGCCGACCTCTCTGGGCGAGCTGGTGCGTATATCGGGACTTTCCCACGGTACGGATGTTTGGACAAATAACGCCCAGACACTTGTTGAAAAGGGCATATGTACCCTTAGAAACGCCATATGCTGCCGTGACGATATTATGATTTACCTTATGAACCGCGGACTTCCGCCCTCGCGTGCCTTTACCATTATGGAACAGGTGCGTAAGGGTAAAAAGCTTAAGCCTGAGGACGAGGTTGAAATGAGGGAGCATGATGTTCCCGAATGGTACATAGAATCCTGTAACAAGATTCAGTATATGTTTCCGCGCGCCCATGCTGCGGCATATGTTACCATGTCCTTGAGAGTTGCATACTTTAAGGTTTACTATCCCATCGCATTTTATCAGTCGTATTATACAGTGCGTGCGGACACCTTTGATTATGAAACCATGGCAACAGGCAGGGAGAATCTCCTCGTTAAAATGCGCGATTTGCAGCAGATGGAAAATCCCTCCGCGCGTGACAAGGCAACTCTTACCATTATGGAGGTTGTTAACGAGATGTATGCCCGCGGAATTGAGTTTATGCCTGTGGACATATATTTGTCCCACCCCATAAAATACCTTAATATAAACGGTAAAATTCTGCCTGCGCTTAACAGCATTGCAGGATTGGGAGACAAGGCGGCGCAATCAATTGCCGATGCGCGTGAGCATGGTAAATTTTCCTCTATTGACGATTTTAAGCAGCGTACAAGCGTCAGCGAAACCCATATCGAACTGTTAAAAAGCTTCGGATGCTTTAAGGGAATACCCAAAAGCGCACAGGCAGATTGGTTCGATATGTTAGAGCAGGGATAAAATCAAAGAACACAGTAACAAATCAGTACCCTCTTTCGTACTATGATATTGAAAGGGGGTACCCGTTTTTGAAGAAAAAGGTTTGTCGGCCGTGCGGGATTTTTACCCTTGCATACATAGCAGGGATTTTTACGGCTCTTGTGCTGCCAATGTGGCTGCTCGCCGTGATTGAGGGTGCCCTGATTATAGTATTGGGCTGCACGCTGATGCGCATGTAGAAAGGGAAATGTATTATGAAAGTTGTTGTAATGAAACTTCCGAAATTCCTTACAGGGATAACAAAAGCAATATTTAAAATCAAGTAAATGTGGAGAATCTAGACTTTCCTATTCCACGAAAACGGCGGAGCTTAAGCTCCGTCATTTTTTTGTGCAGAAAACTGTTGAAAAACCTCAAAAAAAGTTGTATAGTATAATTAAGGATAGTTATACATATTGAAAGGGATGATTTGTAGTGAAAAAAAGACTGTTTATAGCAGGGATTGCTTTTTCTGCGGCGATAATTCTCAGCTCCTGTGGCGGAGAAAATATACTCACCGTAAAGGAAAAAAACATACGCATGAACATAGATGAAAGCTATACTGTAAAGGTGCAGCAGAAAAGGGAAGAAACCCTTAAGTGGACGAGCGGTGACGAATCAGTTGCCATCGTATCTCCCGAGGGAACAGTGTCGGCCGTGGGTAACGGTATTACAACTGTAACCGCGCGCGGAGAGGATTCCCATGTTCACGTGGGCGTTATCGTAGGCGGAAACAACGATTATACCGATAAAAACGGCAATGTCGTACGCGTGTTTGACGGCGAGTCAGACATAACTGAAATTACTGTCGGCGTTAAAGGCGGCGGTAAAAATGACATCTCAGTTAAGGCGGGGGAGACGTTCCAGCTCCGTGCATACACAGTGCCTTCTGATTCCAAGGATACAATCGTGTGGCAGAGTGACGACAGCAGTGTTGCCCGCGTGGATGAAAAGGGCAAATTACAGGCTGTGGGTAAGGGTAAAACCACCATTACCGCATATGCTCCAAATGGTGTAAACGGTAAGCTGATTGTACGCTGTAAGTAAAAAGAGTACCTCTGAAAAATCCCTATATATAGCGCTTTTCGGGACTTTATAAATACTATGGTAAAATATTACAAAAGTGTTTCGTCAAACTTTACAAAAATGGATAAAAATATTTGGATAAAAATAAGCGAAATTTTTTAAATAACTACTTGAAAAATATTTTACATAGGAGTATAATTCATATTGTATAAATGATGTAATAGGGGTAACCTATACCCATATTACCTAATTGTGTAATTTAATTTAATTTAATTTATTATAATAAGGAGGAAACAAAAATGAAAAAGTTCATGAAGGCTATTGCACTTGCAACAGTTCTTTGCCTGGCTCTTTCAACAGCAGCTTTTGCTGACAATGCTGACAAGGGTGATGCCAACTATACAGTTGATGTTGTTGTTGACGGTGCAGCAAGTCAGGAAGTTGCTCTTGTTATCGTTGAGGGTGATGTAGCGAATACTTCTGATATCAATGATGGTAATATCGTTTACATTGACCAGAAGACAGCCGGCGCTTCAGGTACAACATTTAATGCTGTTCCGATTGATGACGAAGTAGAAACTGTAACAGTTTTCGTTGGTTATGACGGAGCTGCTGCAAATCGTCTTGCTTCTTTCGATATCGGTCCTGATGTTACAACCATCGGTATTGTTACTAACAGTGTTAAGGTTGTTAAGGCTGCGAACGGTATTGGTGTAGCTCTCCAGGTAGATAACATTACTGCAGGCGCTACAAAGATGATTTGGGCAATGACTGTAGGTACTACCAGAAGATTCTCTAACCCGGTTAATATTGCGGGAACAACAGGTTCTGTTTACTACGGTGCAAGATTTGAAAATGTATCAGACCTTAGCAAAGATGCTATATCAGATGTAGGTGCTATCTTCCTTGTAAATGGTTCAGAAGTATTTACACATGGTACAGATGCTGCTTTTGAAGCAGATAATGATTAATTTTCAGGAGGTAATGGATGATGAAAAAGTATAATAAACCCGAAATCGTAGCATTAGCTCTTGAAACTGTTGATGTGATTGCGACAAGCGTAGAAGCTTTGCTTCGTACAGAAACAGGTGCTTTTGACGCTGCTGGTTCTATCCAGGTTGTTGCAGAGGATATTAACACAATGGATACTAGCTGGAGCTGGTAAGAGCTGTTGTTAATTACATATCAATAAGAGCTAATTTAAGGGCACGCAGAATTGCGTGCCCTTTGCTTTTTCTTAAATTTTTTGTTTATAATAATAGAGCCGGCGCGTGTCTGCACATCCGGCTCTATTTTGCAGTAATTCAGTATTCAATACCCTTACGCGCGGGTACTCCGCACTTATACGGATGCTTTATACACCGTATCTCGCTGACATAGTCTGCGATTTCTAAAAGCTCCGTCGGGCACACAGCCCCTGTCATAGCGACCTCAAGTCCTGCGGGCTTTGCTCTTAAAAGTGTCAGCAACAGCTTTGTATCAACGACGCCTAAGCTTGCCGCCATCAGCACCTCGTCAAGGACGATTAAATCGTAACCCTCCTCTGCTGCAATGCGGAAGATATCCTGGAGTGCCTTGTTTGCTTCCTGTCGGACAATTTCTTTTTCCTCGGGGGATAAGTCCTGCCAGAAGCCCTTGAACGGCTTATGTCGGAGTATGGTAAAGCAACTTTCGCACTTACATTCTCCGCTTTCAAAGTCCTTTAAAAAGGATGTAAGGCCGACCTTGAAACCATTCATACTGCAGCGATAGCATAGTCCTACCGCTGCAGTTGTTTTACCCTTACCATCTCCTGTATAGATGTGAATAAGTCCCTTTTTCATCTTAATCAATAAATGGGAAACTTCTCACACAGTGCGCAAACTTCCTCGGTAATCTTATCCTTGTTTGCTTCAAAATCAGTTGCAACGAGCTTCATCCATTTTGCGATAAGCTTCATTTCCTCCTCTTTGAAACCGCGGGATGTAACGGCAGGCGCACCTACACGGATACCGCTTGTAACAAAGGGACTCTGCTTGTCGTTGGGGATGGCGTTCTTATTAACGGTGATGTGTACCTCGTCAAGACGTCTTTCCATTTCCTTACCTGTGATGTCAAAGGGACACAAATCAATAAGCATCAGGTGGTTGTCGGTATCGTCTGAAACAACGTTGAAGCCCTCTGCCTTAAGCGCCTGGCAAAGCACCTTTGCATTTTTTATAATCTGTGCCTGATACTGCTTAAATTCGTCTGTCAGTGCTTCGCCAAAAGCAACCGCCTTTGCAGCGATTATATGCATCAGGGGACCACCCTGTGTTCCGGGGAATACAGCCTTGTCAATCTGCTTTGCATATTCTTCCTTACAAAGGATAAGTCCGCCTCTGGGTCCGCGCAGTGTCTTGTGAGTTGTGGTTGTAACAACGTCTGCATAGGGAACAGGACTGGGATGAAGCCCTGCTGCAACAAGACCTGCAATATGCGCCATGTCTACCATAAGTATTGCGCCAACCTCGTCAGCAACCTCACGGAATTTTGCAAAGTCAATAGTTCTGGAATACGCACTCGCACCTGCAACAATCAGCTTCGGCTTACACTCAAGGGCGATTTCGCGCATCTTATCGTAATCTATCATACCTGTTTCGTCGTCTACGCCGTAAGGAACGATGTTGAAATATTTACCGCTGATGTTAACGGGTGAACCGTGGGAAAGATGTCCGCCATGTGCCAGATTCATACCCATAACGGTATCACCGGGCTGCAAAAATGCGAAAAATACTGCCAAATTAGCATTGGCACCGCTGTGGGGCTGTACGTTTGCATGTTCAGCACCGAAAAGCTTCTTTGCACGCTCGATAGCGATTGTCTCAACCTCGTCTACATGGATACAGCCGCCGTAGTAACGCTTACCGCTGTAGCCCTCTGCATATTTGTTAGTCAGAACTGTTCCTGCAGCCAGAAGCACTGCCTTGGAAACAATATTTTCCGACGCAATAAGTTCAATATTATGCTGCTGACGTGCAAGCTCTCTGCCACAGGCGGAGGAAACCTCACTGTCAAAATTTGCAAGTTCATCGAAAAAGTTCATAATTAAAAACTCCTTTGTAAAAATAAAAATTTTCCTTTAGTATATTATACAACGAATAACGCACAAATTCAATATATAAAAGAAAAAACTCCGCAGAATTTTCTGCGGAGTTTTCTGTTAAATATGTCTTATTTAATCATTGAAGCAACTTCGTCAGCAAAGTTCTCTTCTTTCTTTTCGAGACCTTCACCCTTTTCAAATCTTACGAAGTTAATAAGCTTAACGCCCTTAGACTCAAGATACTTGCCAACCTTCTGGTCGTTATCCTTAACAAATTCCTGCTGAAGCAGACAGTTTTGCTCGTAGAACTTGTTAATCTTACCGCCAACCATCTTCTCGATGATTGCATCAGGCTTGCTTGCATTCTTGGGGTCTTCCTTAATCTGAGCCATGATGATACCCTTTTCCTTTTCAAGGTCCTCAGCAGGAACTGTTTCCTGTGAAAGGTAGAGGGGGTTGATAGCTGCAATCTGCATTGCTGCATCTCTTGCTGCTTCATAAGCGTTTTCGTCAGCGAGGCTGCCCTCAGCTTCAACCAGAACACCGATTCTGCCGCCGCCGTGTGTGTATGAGCAAACATTACCCTCGATTCTTGCGAATCTTCTGAGGTTCATGTTCTCACCAATCTTTGCGATGAGTGCTGTAAGTGCATCACCAACAGTATTGTCAGCATCGTAAGCAAGTGCCTTAAGTGCGTCAATATCTGCAGGAGCCTTTTCAACAACGATTTTTGCAACATTTTCAACAAATGTCTGGAACTCGTCATTCTTTGCAACGAAGTCTGTCTCGGAGTTAACCTCAACCAGAACACCGATTTTCTTATCATCGGTAAGGTATGCCTTAACGATACCCTCAGATGCAATTCTGCCTGACTTCTTAGCAGCTGTAGCCAGACCCTTCTCTCTCAAAAAGTCAATGGCTTTCTCCATATCGCCGTTTGTTTCTGACAGAGCCTTTTTGCAGTCCATCATACCGCAGCCAGTCTTTTCTCTTAATTCTTTAACGTCCTGAGCTGTGAAATTCATATTAGTAACATTCCTTTCGTAATATTATTGGAATATTCAATAGATAAATATCCTTATTATTCAAGTGTGATATCGATTTCTTCCTCAGCGGGAGCCTCAGCCTTACCCTCGCGTCCTTCAACTACAGCGTTAGCGATAGTAGAAACAACGAGCTTAACCGCACGGATAGCATCATCATTACCGGGGATAACGTAGTCAACATCCTCGGGATCGCAGTTTGTATCAACGATAGCAACAATCGGAATGTTGAGCTTCTTAGCTTCTGCGATAGCAATTCTTTCTTTTCTGGGGTCAACAATGAAGATTGCTGCGGGAGCCTTCTTCATTTCCTTGATACCGCCAAGATACTTCTCGAGCTTCTCCATCTCACCACGGAGACCGATAACTTCCTTCTTGGGGAGAAGGTCGAATGTGCCGTCCTCTTCCATCTTGTGAAGCTGAGCGAGTCTTTCGATTCTCTTCTTAATTGTCTTGAAGTTTGTGAGCATACCGCCGAGCCATCTTGCATCAACGTAGTGCATACCTACGCGAACTGCTTCTTCCTTGATGGTTTCCTGAGCCTGCTTCTTTGTACCAACAAAGAGAATTTCGCCGCCGTCTGCTGCAACAGAGCGGATGAAATCGTAAGCTTCCTCAATCTTCTTAACTGTTTTCTGCAGGTCGATGATGTAGATACCGTTACGCTCTGTAAAGATATACTCCGCCATTTTGGGGTTCCATCTTCTTGTCTGGTGACCGAAGTGAACACCTGCCTCCAAAAGCTGCTTCATAGCAATAACTGACATGTTAAAACACCTCCATTTATTTAGTTTTTACCACCGCGCCCATGTCACAAGCGATGCGGCAGCACCTCCACCACCGTCAATATGTACGCCAACTTTCCTTATTATATATAGGAAAGCACATGGCGCCACTCAGGCAGTGTGCGTATTTTTGTGCCATACTATGATACCATAAATAAATAGGAAATGCAAGAGTTTTTTTACAGAATTTTTACAGAAAAAGCACATAAAAACACTTGACATTTTGCCAAATTGGGTATATACTGTAGAAGTTGTAAAGCGAAATAACTTTACAACAGCGCGAAAAACAGACAGAAAACTTGGAAAAGTGGTGAAGCCGCAGGCGTATATTATGGAAAAAAATCTTGTTTATACAGAGCTTCTTGATATATATAAGGGGCTTCTTACCGAAAAACAGGTTGAGGCAATGGAATATTACTATGACAGTGACTATTCCCTCGGCGAAATATCCGAGCTGATGGACATTTCACGTCAGGGCGTGCGCGACTTCATTAAAAGGGGAGAAGCCATTCTTGACGAGATGGAGTCTAAGTTTCACCTTATAGAGGTTTTTCGTACAGTTAACGACATTGGCGAGCTTGCGCAGACGCTGAAAGCAACTAACAAGCGCCTTTCAAACAGCAGGGAGATTACCTCTCTGGCAGATAAAATAACTGATTTAGTTAAGTTTATTGGAAACGGAGCAGAATAATGGCTTTTGAATCTTTGGGTGAGAAGCTTCAGGAAACCTTTAAAAAGCTTAAGGGGCAGGGCGTTGTTACCGAAAAGGATATTAAGACCGCCATGCGTGAAGTGCGTTTTGCTCTTTTGGAGGCAGACGTAGGGTATAAGGTTGTTAAAGAGTTTGAGAAGCGTGTTTTTGAAAAAGCTACCGGCAGTGAGGTGCTTGAAAGCCTGACTCCCGGACAGCAGATTATTAAAATAGTACGTGACGAGCTTACGTGGCTTATGGGCGGTGCCCAGTCAAAGCTGGCTGTCAGCTCCAAAGCACCTACGGTATATATGCTTGTAGGACTGCAGGGTGCAGGTAAGACTACGACAGCGGCAAAGCTCGGCGGTGTGCTGAAGAAGCAGGGTAAGCGCCCCATGCTCGCAGGCTGTGACGTTTACCGCCCCGCGGCTATTAAGCAGCTGCAGGTGGTTGGTGAGCAGCTCGGGCTGGAGGTTTATGCGGACTTTGATACAAAGGATCCTGTGGAAATAGCTCTCGATGCAGTAAAGGGATGTGACACTTCACGTTTTGACACTGTTATCATAGATACAGCCGGCAGACTTCATATTGATGAAGCATTGATGGAGGAGCTGCAGCAGATTAAGTCAGGGGTACACCCCACGGAAATACTGCTTGTAGTCGATTCAATGACAGGTCAGGATGCCGTTAATGTCGCAGCAAGCTTTGACGAGCAGCTGGGAATTGACGGAATAATTCTTACGAAGCTTGACGGAGATACGCGCGGCGGTGCGGCACTGAGTGTACGCGCAACCACGGGTAAAAATATCAAATTTGTCGGCATGGGTGAAAAGCTTACCGATTTGGAGCCTTTTTATCCCGACAGAATGGCGTCGCGAATACTCGGCATGGGAGATATGCTGTCGCTGATTGATAAGGCGCAGGAGGCCTTTGACGAAAAGAAGGCGCAGGAGCTTGAAAAGAAAATCCGTGCCCAGAAGTTTGACCTTAACGATTATCTGGACCAGCTTCGCCAGATGAAAAACATGGGTTCACTGGAAAGCATCCTCGGTATGATCCCCGGTATGGGTGCGAAGCTTAAGGGTGTCAAGCTTGATGATAAGCAATTCGTCAGGACAGAGGCAATTATTTGCTCCATGACGAAAGAGGAAAGGGAAAACCCCGAAATAATAAACGGCAGCAGAAGAAAAAGAATTGCTGACGGATGCGGTCTTGGTGTGCAGGATGTCAATTTGTTCTTAAAACAGTTTGGCGAAATGCAGAAAATGATGAAAATTTTCTCCGACCCCAAGAAAATGAAGAGGATGCGTTTTCCGTTTTAATCAGATTTTAATTTAATTATATAAATATTTTATGAGGTGAAAGAAATGGCAGTAAAAATCAGACTTAGAAGAATGGGTGCGAAGAAGGCTCCCTACTATCGTGTAGTTGTAGCAGATTCACGTTACCCCCGTGACGGTAGATTTATCGAGGAGGTAGGTACTTACAATCCCCTTACAGAGCCCTCTGTATTTACAGTTGACGGCGAAAAGGTTAAGCAGTGGATTGCTAACGGCGCTCAACCCACTGACACTGTAAAGAGCCTTCTCAAGAAGAACGGTATCATCGACTAAGAAAGGTTGATAATATAATGAAAGAGCTTCTTGAAACTATTGTAAAACCTCTCGTTCAGTTTCCGGACGAGGTCAGCGTTACACTGACAGACCGTGAGGACAGTCAGCTGCTCGAGCTGCGTGTAAACCCTGCTGATATGGGAAAAGTTATCGGCAGACAGGGAAGAATTGCCAAGGCAATCAGAACTGTTATGCGTGCAGCCTCCGGCAGAGACGGTAAGAAAGTAATCGTTGATATAGTAGAGTAAAAAAATAACAACCTGCATCTTTGCAGGTTGTTATTTTTTTACTCTACAAATGTAACTATTTTATAAAATTAAGCAAATATGCTGTAAGAATTACTGTGGTAAATGTGTATAGTGTCATACCGATTAAGAATGCTGAGTTGAGCTTTCTCTTATGCTCGGACTTTTGGGCAGGGCGTGAAAGTGACTTTACGTAGGCATCCACTATGCGCTGCGCCTCATTTACTGCCTCATACGCACTGACAGCGCCCTCTTCGCGAAGAATAAATATTGCCTGTTCGATGCTGGGGGAGTCAAGCTTATTCAAAACAACAATTTTCCGTGTATTATTTTTCATGGTTAACAATCAGCTCCTTTTCATGTCTTGATTATTGACATAAATATATACTCCCATACATAAAACAGGGTAAAATTTCCTGAAAAACATTCGGTATTCTTAACCTATATATGCGGCAAGGATTGTCAGGTCGTCCGCTGCAATATTTCCTGAAAGCTCCTTTGCGTGTTTAAGAATCATTTGAGCCAGTGCCTCGGGCTCTGTGCCGTCATACTGTGTTATCATATCCTTTATCCACGGCATACGGCTGCTTTCCGATGCGCTTACTCCGTCAGACACCAACACTACCATACTGCCACGCTCCGATGCCACAGGGTAAATTCCTGTATCTCCGTTTACAAAAGAGCCTGCAGGCAGTGTGCCTGAGCTTATGTGGGTCACGTTTTCCTTAGTTTTTGCATAGGAGCCTGCACCACCGCATTTGTAAATCTGTGACGAGCCGTCGTCAAGGCTTATCAGGCACAGGTCAATTGCCGCCACACTGTCTGAAAATGCACACAGGAGCATAGAGTTTATTATGTTTATGGCGCTTTGCGGAGAAATCCCTGATTCTATAAGCTTTAGCAGAAGCCGTGCGCAGGCGCGGCTTTCTTCACGTGCGGTTTCACCACTTCCCATGCCGTCGCATAATATGAGTGCGTAGGTATGTCTGTCAATAAGGGCATACAGAGCATAGTCACCGCTGACCTTTTTGTTGGCTTTAATGGCACCTGCCACCGCCGTGGTAATGGAAAAGGATGGCTTTACCACATATGTGCAGGTGCAGTCACCGCAGTTTCTTAGACCTGTGCGTACAAACGGCATACCCAGCATTTCCTCCAGAATTTTGCATACTGCGCTCTCGCATCTGCCGAATCCGCCGCAACTTTCCAGTTTTATGCGTACACAGGTTTCCTCCTTGCTGCCGCTTACAAAAACATTCCCTGTCAGTATGTTTTCTCTACGCAGCCGTGATTTTACGGAATCTGCTGCGACAGCGTCACATTCTGCAGTGTTTAATAGCATCTCGGAGCTTTTCCCCAGAATATCTGCAATACCTACAAAGCTGTTGTAAACCGCACCCCGGAATTCGTTGATTTTTTCTGTCCACATACAGTCGTTTTTATAGACTTCAAACATGCGCATGAATTCTGCAACAAATTGGTCCTTGCGCAGACAGTGGGGCGGAGCGTTGTCTGCAATTACTGTCTCTCCATCGTGAAGATTCTGACAGAGAATATCCATAGCATCCTTTGTCGCCTTTGCATCGCGTCCCCAGCAGTATTTCCTCAGTCCGCAATTTCCGCAGACCTTTCGTGCTGTACGGCGGTAGAGAAGCAGGGTATTATATTCATTGTTGTTGCGAAGCTCGGATATACGGCGGAAGCTTTTCTCACACTGGGCTATTGTTCCCTGTGCTACCCTGAGCTTGCTTGATGCAAGCTCAAAGGCAGGCGGGGAATAGGTGGAGAAGTGGTTGAGAGTATCAAAAACTCTTTGTGGCAGACTGTAAAGAATAACGGCTGCCAGAGCAGTGTCAAATATATTTATAAGTACCTCTGTAGAGCCGTTTGACAAAATGGTAACCACTGCATTAGCCATGATAAAGGAAATGCACGCAGACCATCTGCCGTATTTGGAAAAATAGCCTGCGCAAAGTCCGCTCAGTGCAAAGGAGGCAGCACA